>JAZSBW010000038.1:0-3819 GCA_045602585.1 Clostridia bacterium | reverse complement strand
ATAATGTCTGTTACACTGTTTAATGAAAAAATTAATTGCAAAGGAATAACAGCGATAATTATAGCATTGGCAGCGGTTATTCTTATAAATGTATGTTAAGTTCATATAAATATTAAAAACTAATGGCATCTAAACCATTTGGCTCTTCCAAAACGAAAATCCTGTCTTTTTGACTGAATTTTTTCTTTATATTACTAATCAAAAAACACATAGGAATAAATTTCTTTGTCGACGGAAATAATTATTGTATCAAAACAGAAAGGATTTGAGCCTTATGATAGAGCAGGATACAATAAAACTTCTACGTGAATGTGACGCAGGTGTTAAAATGGGTATATCGTCAATAGATGATGTGCTCCAATACGTCGGCGGTGATGAACTTAAAAAGAAATTGACCGATTGCAAAGATGAACACGTAAAACTTGATCAAGAAATTCAGCAACTTTTAGATAAATATAAAGACGATGGCAAAGAGCCCGCTGCAATTGCCAAAGGGATGTCGTGGATGAAAACGAATGTAAAACTCGCCATAAACGATTCAGACGAAACTATTGCAGACCTTATGACCGACGGTTGCAATATGGGTGTTAAATCTCTCAATAAATATCTTAATAAATACGAGGCGGCAGATGAAGTATCTAAAGATATTACAAAGCGCCTTATAAATCTTGAAGAAAAACTTGCTGTAGATATAAGAAAGTTTCTTTAATAAAAATCCCGTTCGCACACGAACGGGATTTTTATTAATTTGACATTGACAGTAAAACGTGCTATACTATATAATGAAAATTTTTGTGAAATCGAGGTAAAAAGACGTGTTAAAAAGTTTAAATGCACCCACGGATATGACCGTTGGCACGCCGTGGAAAAGTATAGCATTGTTTACTTTGCCTATGCTTATAGGCAATATTGCTCAGCAATTGTACAGCACAGTTGACAGTATTGTAGTTGGTAAATATATAGGTGATAACGCACTTGCGGCAGTCGGAAGCGCAATGCCGATACTCAATATGCTTCTTGTGCTTTTTGTAGGTATATCTGCAGGAGCAAGCATTATGGTTTCTCAGTATTTTGGTGCAAGAAACCGTGAAAGTCTTTCTGTTACTATCGGAAACTGTATTACTGTAACATTGGTTGCGTGTATTGCACTTGTACTTATCGCAACGCCGTTTATACGACCTATATTGGTTTTTCTTAATACACCCGAAAGTATACTCGACTGGTGTGCGGACTATCTTATGATATCGCTTGTTGGAATTGCCGGAATGGCATTTTATAATATTTTAAGCGGTATTATACGTGGTATGGGCGACTCTTTCTCGGCACTTGTATATCTTTTGGTTGCAACGATTATCAATATCATACTTGATATTTACTTTGTAGCGTCGCTTGGTATGGGTGTACCCGGTGTTGCACTCGCAACAGTAATTGCACAGTTTGTATCATCTGTACTTTGTATGATAAAACTGTCTAAAATGAACGAGTTTTTTGATTTCGGTTTAAAATATTTAAAACCGGTTTCATCTTATGTTAAAACTGTTATAAAATTAGGCTTGCCGTCGGGTTTAACACAGGCGATAATGTCGTCTGCTATGATTATAGTGCAGTCACTTACGAATCAATTCGGCGAGCAGTTTATAGCGGCGAACGTGGTTATTATGCGTGTGGATGGTTTTGCTATGCTGCCAAACTTCTCGTTTGGTATGGCGCTTACAACCTATGCAGGTCAAAACGTCGGTGCAGGACTTTACGACAGAGTTATAAAAGGCGCAAAACAAGGAACACTTATGGCGGTTATCTGTTCAACTGTTATTACAGGAATAATATTGATATTTGGAAAATGGCTTATGGGAATATTTACAGAAACCGCTTCGCTTGTTGATATGAGTTACTCTCTTATGAAGATACTCGCAGCAGGCTATATAGCAATGGCAATCACTCAAAGCCTTTCGGGTATTATGCGCGGTGCGGGCGATACCATGACACCTATGTGGATATCCCTTATAACCACCGTTGTAATACGTATTCCGGTTGCATATGGAATATCGTATCTCACCAGAACTCCCGAAATGCCGAACGGAATTAAAGAGTGTATCCAGATTTCACTTTTGGCGTCATGGGTACTCGGTGCAGTATTTACTGCGATATTTTATAGCAGAGGCAAATGGAAAACAAAAGCAATCAAACAGTAATTCAAAACGCAGAGCAATTTTGCTCTGCGTTTTTTCATTCGAATAATATTCCTGTTACATAATCTTTTTCGATTTTGTCTATCTTAACATTAACGAAATTTTTTGAAATATCCGTATCCGATTTGAAATGCACTTTAATATAATTTGATGTGTGTCCTTCGTAAATTCCGTTTTCAATTTCGCGCTCGGCAAGCACTTCCAATTGTTTGCCTATAAAACTTTCAAGGAATTTTTGTCTGCATTCTTCAGCCGCTTTTGCCATAATTGATGAACGTTCGTTTTTAATGGAACGTTTTATCTGATTCGGGAATTTGTCGGCTTTTGTGCCACGTCTGTTAGAGTATGCAAAAACGTGTACTTCCGCAAAGCAGATTTCTTTTAAAAATTCTACCGAATTTTCAAATTCCTCGTCCGTTTCACCCGGGAAGCCAACCATAATATCGGTAGTTATTGCGCTGTCGGGAATGTATTTGCGAATATTTTTAACAACTGTACGGAATTCATCGGTATTGTACTTTCTGTTCATACGCGCAAGTGTTTCGTCGCATCCGCTTTGCAAAGATATGTGGAAATGATTGCAAAGTTTTGGTAGGTGTGATAGCATTTCAACAAAATCTTCGGTTAATATTCTCGGCTCTATAGAGCCTAAACGGATTCTTTTTATTCCGTCAACTTCGTGTATTGCTTTTATTACATCGCCAAGGTTGATATTTTTATCTTTTATGTCCAAGCCGTAAGAAGCAATATGAATACCTGTAAGCACCACTTCTGAAAATCCGTTTTCAGCAAGTGTTTTAACTTCTTTTAAAATGTCATCAATATCACGGCTTCTGACAGGACCGCGTGCATAGGGGATTATGCAGTATGTGCAAAAAGAATTGCACCCGTCTTCAATTTTAACAAACGCACGTGTTTTATCGCTGAACGAAGATATTTGCATATCTTCAAACACACGTGTTTTCATAATATCGTCAACTGCATTTGTACTGCTTTGTAAAGATGCATTTTCAACAAGTTTTACAATTTTGGATTTATCTTTAGAACCCAGTATAACGTCTACGCCCATTGCGGCTATTTCTTGCGGAGCAACCTGACTGTAGCAACCCGTAACGGCTATAACTGCATTGGGATTTGTGCTTTTGGCACGCCTTATCATCTGACGTGATTTTTTGTCGCCCGTACCTGTAACGGTGCAGGTGTTTATAACGTACACATCGCACACATCGTCAAAATTCGCTATGGTATAACCTGCGTTTTTAAAAAGTTCTGTCATAGCCTCAGTTTCGTATTGATTAACCTTGCAACCCAAGGTGTGAAAAGACACGGTTTTGTTCATTTAATATCTCCAATAAATAATATATGATTGTTGGACAAAATCCTACTTTCTTATTATACAACAATCACAAAAATTTTCAATAGGCAAAAAACAAATTGACATTTTTGGAAAATGGTTGTAATATATAATTGTAATAATTAAAAGGAGGAATTTTGATATGGTAACAGTAAATGTATTACTCAGTTCAATCAACGATGTAAAAAATTTCGTAAATATTGTAAGTAAGTACGATTTTGATATTGACCTTGCATCAGGCAGATACGTAGTAGATGCAAAATCTATTATGGGTAT
>JAZSBW010000037.1:0-2759 GCA_045602585.1 Clostridia bacterium | reverse complement strand
GCTATGTGGCATAAGAACGACTAAAAAATTCGGGGAGGTTTTTTACTAATGATAGCACATGGTAAAAACATTAAGATTTTCACAGCAAATTCCAATCCTGCGTTTGCTCAGGGAATAGCAGAGTATTTAGGCACAACAATCGGTAAATCCGAAGTTGGCAAATTCTCTGACGGCGAGATTTTTGTTAATATTGGTGAAACAGTTCGCGGAAGCGATGTATTCGTAGTTCAGTCTACCTGTTCACCAGTTAATGACAATATTATGGAATTGCTTATTATGATAGACGCATTCAAACGTGCATCTGCAGGACGTATTACCGCAGTTATTCCTTATTTTGGTTATGCACGTCAGGACAGAAAAGCAAAAGCAAGAGATCCGATTTCTGCAAAACTTGTTGCAGACCTTATCGCTACTGCAGGTGCTGACAGAGTACTCACAATGGACCTTCACGCACCGCAGATTCAGGTGTTTTTCAATGTCCCTGTTGACCACCTTTTGGGTATGCCTGTACTTAGCAGATACTATAAAGAAAAGTTCAAAGACTCTAAAGAGGATACAGTTGTTGTTTCTCCTGACCTCGGCAGCGTAACACGTGCGAGGGGATTTGCACAGAAAATAGATGTGCCGATTGCTATTGTTGATAAACGCCGTCCCAAGGCAAACGTATCAGAGGTTATGAACATCATCGGTGACATTAAAGACAAAAACGTTATCCTCGTAGACGATATGATAGACACAGCAGGAACAATCGTAAACAGCGCTCAGGCTCTTCGTGACAGAGGTGCTAAAAAAGTATATGCTTGCTGCACACACGCAGTTTTGTCAGGCCCTGCTATCGAAAGAATTGAAAATTCTGTTATTGACGAACTCGTTGTACTCGATACAGTTCCGCTTCCCGAAGAAAAAAGAATTTCCAAAATCAAAACACTTAGTGTTGCAAATATTTTTGGCGAGGCTATTGAAAGAATTTACGAAGATTTGTCAGTAAGTACATTGTTTGTATAATAATTACATAGAATTATAAAATAGAGTACATTTAACTAATGTACTCTATTTTAGTAAACAGGTGAATAGTTATGTATATAGTAGCAGGACTCGGTAATCCCGAGTCAAAGTACGACCACACACGTCATAATATAGGGTTTCATGCAATTGACGTTCTGTGCGATAAATATAATATAAAACTTAATAAATTAAAGTTTAAAGCGTCGTATGGCGACGGAATTATCGGCGGTGAAAAGGTTATTTTAGCTAAACCGCAGACTTATATGAACTTAAGCGGCGAGGCAATCCGTGATATGGCTGCATTTTATAAAGTGGACGTATCAAACATTATTATAATATTTGATGATGTCAGTTTAGAATGCGGACGTATGCGTATACGTCCTGAGGGCAGTGCCGGCGGACACAACGGGATTAAATCTATTATATATCAATTGAATTCCGATAAATTTCCGCGTATAAAACTTGGTATCGGCGCACCGCCTCATGCGGATTTTGATTTGGCAGACTATGTTCTCGGCAGATTTACTTCTGATGAAATTAAAACGTTAGAGCCGACACTTTTAGATACTGCCGATGCAGTTGAATGTATAATTAAAAACGGTATCTCCAAAGCGATGAACAAATATAACGGAAAGCGGGAATAAAAATGAAAGCCTTTTCAAAGATGCTTGAGGGTATGCCGGAGTTTTCCGCAATTTGCAACGAAGCGGCGGCGGGGCGCACTCCTATATCCGTTACAGGCACTACAGGCACTCAAAAAAGCCACTTCATTTATGCCGCATCAAAAACTCTCGGCAAAAAATGTGTGGTTATAGCGGCTGATGAAATAGAGGCGCATAAAATTTATATGGACCTCTCATATTTTTATTCTGACAACGTATTACTTTTTAAAACTAAGGAATACGTTTTTTATGATGTGGACTCATCTTCCAGAAGAGGGGAAACCGACCGCATACGTACATTGGCTAATCTTGATAGTGCAGATGTGGTTGTAACAAGTATTCAGGCGGCAATGCAGTACACTTTGCCCAAAAAACTGTTTGATGAATATACGTTTTCCATATCAGTTGGTGATACTTTAGACCGCGACGAATTTACAGAAAAGTTAAATTTTGCAGGCTATAAACGTGTTCCCACAGTAGAGGGTATGGGGCAGTATGCCGTACGCGGCTCTATTGTAGACGTTTTTTCGCCTACAGAACGTATGCCCGTGCGTATAGAACTTTTTGGTGACGAGGTCGATTCTGTAAGATTGTTTGATGTTTTAACACAGGTATCTTCAGAACGGAAAGATGATGTTGTTATCTGCCCCGTTCGTGAACTTCTGTATACTGATGAGCAGATTGAAAAAGTTACAGAACAGATAAAAAAGCAGAATAACGAGAATCTAAATATTGATATTGAAAAGTTTTCAAATCAGCATTACTTTGCATCGCAGGATAAGTATATGCCGTTTTTCTATAAAGACTTCCCGTCGCTTATGGATTATATAGATAAAGACAGAATTATTTTTATAGACGAAGCAAACGAAGCGGCAGAACGTGCCAAAGCGTATCAGGAGGAATCCGAGCAAACGATAGTCGATTTGCTCGATAAAGGCATATTCCCTAAATTCAAAGGCAAGTTTATGCTTCCATATGTCGATATTATTAAATGTGCGTGCGAAAAACATATAATTTCGCTCAGCACCCTTTCGTATGCAACACCTGAATTTAAGCCAAAATCTCTTGTGGCAATAACCGCCAAAACATTGC
>JAZSBW010000036.1:0-2834 GCA_045602585.1 Clostridia bacterium | reverse complement strand
TGCGTTTTTGTTTATAAACTCGTTTAAGTCGCAGACAGAGATTGTAGCATCTCCTATGTCGTTTCCGCTTAACTGGAATTTTGATTATATATTAACTGCGGCACAGGAGATTAATTTCTTCCGTTCGCTCGGCATAACTTTTATAGTTACGGTGCTTTCTGTTGCGCTTATTGTTTTAGCGTCTTCTTTGGCGGGCTGGGCAATTGCAAGAGCAAAAACAAAAACTTCATCTGTTATGCTTTATATGTTCACCGCCGCAATGCTGATTCCGTTTCAGGCGGTTATGTACCCCCTTTTAAGTCTGTTTGAAGGTGTTGGACTTAAAAACATCTTAGGGCTAATCATTATGTATGGCGGTTTCGGTCTTAGTTTGTCGGTGTTTTTGTATCATGGTTTTGTTAAAAGTATACCGCCGTCGATTGAAGAAGCGGCGCTTATTGATGGGGCAGGAATGATAAAAACATTCTTTACTGTTGTTTTTCCGCTTATGAAATCCACAACGGCAACAGTAATTATATTAAACTCTATGTGGATATGGAATGACTACCTGCTTCCGTTCCTTGTAATAGGCAATGCGCCTGCAAGAACGCTTACGCTGGAACTTTATTTTGCAAAGATGACGTCAGGACAGTTTGGTAACCCTTGGGAACTTATCTTCCCTGCGGTGTTTGTTTCTATCGTTCCAATAATTATAGTTTTTCTGCTTTTGCAGAAGCATATTGTACGAGGAGTATCCGACGGCGCAGTAAAGGGATAAAAAAATGGCTTGGTTTATCCAAGCCATTTTTTAATGAATATTAAGTTTGAGAAGCCTTGCTTTGATTTCTTTGTAAATATCACTTGCGTTTCCGCCACTTTCAACCAATACACATACAGCATATTTAGGATTATCCGAAGGAAAATAACCTATTGCCCACACGTTTCCAATAATCTCGCTTGGCAATTGCCTTGCAGTTGCTTTAGGTAAAATTCTTTTTTGATTGCTTTTGCGCATAGATTTTATTATATAGCCGTTTTCAAGTGCAATTCCGTCTACAATATTTATTTGTTTCTGTGTTCCCTTAGCGGCAACTGTACATATTGCTTCTGCGGCTTGCAAAGGTGTTATTTGCACATCTGTAAATAAAAGAGGTAGTGCTGAGTATATCTCATCTGCTCTGTATGGTATTTCTGCTCTGTTTATAAGCGCCGTTTCTCCCGAGGATATATGTTTGGCAACATCATTCTGGTCAAAATTCGGTCTGCTTGCCATAGCGAGTACATCAAAATTATCTGTACTCAAAACTACCGCCGCACCTATAGCAGAACTTTCATCGAGCACATTTTCTACTATATTTTGAATATTATAGTCAAGAGTGAGTTTTACATATTTTTTTGACTGTGTTTCAAAATCGTCAGTTTTAAAATTGGGGATTTCGTTTCCTTTGGCATCTTTTAATTTTGCGTGTGCCTTTTTTTCTGTTGTTGATAATTCATCGTTGAGTTCTTTTTCAATACCGCTTACCCCTTCGCCAAAGGCATCTGTATAACCTATAATATGGCGTGCCAAAGAGAAATCTGTATACCTGATTTCTTCTCCTGTTAAAGGTATCATATTTCTGTCTGTTATAACATTTCTTTTAAAATCCGTTTCCAGCGTTCGCTGGCTTGCCGCCATATCTGTGTATATGTTGCCCTTTAAAACTGTAATGTTTAATATAACGCACACAAGATATATCAGCGGAATAATAAATAAAATCAAAAACTTTTTAGGCCTTTTAATAAGCATCACCTCTTAGAATATATTTTCTGTAGGTTTTGGTTATTTATTCTGTAAAAAGGAGTGAATGTATGAAAAAGAAGTTCGGAACTATGAAATTCGGCAGACCGTACAGAATGTATATTTGTCCTGCGCAGAAAAAACGTATAAGCCGATGGGCGGTTGTGATTCTTATAATTACATCTGTTACATATTGCATTTGTTCTGCTCTTGTAAAGGTTTACCCAGTTATAGAAGATGTTTCACAGAAAATGCTTGAGGCGAACGCCACCAATATAATAAATTCTTCGGTTTTAGAAAGCCTTGATGGTGACGTTTATAATAAACTTGTCAATATAACGTATAATGACTCGGGACAAATAACCTCCATAGCCGCCAATACGACAGAGATAAATAAACTCAAATCTGCTTTGGCGGTGGATATTTTAAATGATATAGAACAGTTTGGCAGTAAAGGTTTTACCATCCCCCTCGGAAACCTTACGGATATAGTCCTTTTGTCGGGAATTGGTCCTGAAATACCATTTTGCATAGTTCCGTACGGCAATATAAAGGTGGACTTCCGTTCTCAGTTTTCAGATGCAGGTATAAATCAGACACGCCACGAGATATACATAGACATCACCGCAGATATGCGTGCCATCTCTGCAGTTGCAAGAATAAAAGGAACTGTAAGCACGTCGGTTATGGCTGCACAAACGGTTATAGTTGGCAATACTCCTCAGTTTTTCGCTGAAAGGTGATATCTAAATATCGAAAAAGTCAAGACTAAATTGCAAAAATTCACAAATAATTTCAAAATAGCATGGCGACGCCTTCAGCGAACACAGAATTCGCGCTTCTGAATCCGTGAATTTCTCTGGGGTAGTTGTTGATCCAGTCTTCGACCTGGCGGATCGCCTTCGCCGTTACCTGGCGGAAGTCGGTCCCCTTCGGGAACCACCGGCGGATCATTTTATTCAGATTTTCGTTTGTCCCTCTCTCATACGAAGAATAGGGGTGACAATAATAGACCTTTGTCCTGTTGCCTTTCCGGCGACAGGACTTTTCTATTCCCTGGCAGTCAGCGAATTCG
>JAZSBW010000035.1:0-3472 GCA_045602585.1 Clostridia bacterium | reverse complement strand
AGAGGTGCAGACAGAATGTCGTCGTTCGGTGATTTTATAGCACTTTCAGATGAGTGTGATAAAGCAACTGCACTTCTAATCAAAAAAGAAGTTTCCGACGGTGTTATTGCTCCATCGTATTCTGATGAAGCACTTGAAATCTTAAAAGCAAAGAAAAACGGTAACTATTGCATTTTAAAAATGGATGATGGCTATACTCCTGCACCGATTGAAACAAAGCAGGTTTACGGCGTAACTTTTGAACAAGGCAGAAACGAACTTGATATTAATGAGGAACTGCTTGCAAATGTTGTAACTGAAAATAAAGTTATGTCTGCCGAAGCAAAAAGAGATTTGATGATTTCGCTTATCGTTTTAAAATACACACAGTCAAACAGCGTATGCTATGTAAAGGACGGTCAGGCAATCGGTATTGGTGCCGGACAGCAATCAAGAATTCACTGCACACGTCTTGCAGGACAGAAAGCAGATAACTGGTGGCTACGTCAGTGCCCGAAAGTATTAGACCTTCAGTTTGTAGATGGTATTAAACGTGCAGACCGTGATAATGCTATTGATGTTTATATGGGTGACGAGTACGAAGATGTTTTGGCTGATGGCGCATGGCAGAAAATATTTAAAGTTAAGCCCGAAGTGTTTACTGTTGAGGAGAAAAAGGCTTGGATTGCCAAAAATACAGAAGTTTCACTTGGCTCTGACGCTTTCTTCCCGTTTGGTGATAATATAGAACGTGCACACAAAAGCGGTGTAATGTATATTGCAGAACCGGGTGGCTCAGTTCGTGATGATAATGTTATAGAAACCTGCAATAAGTATAATATTGCTATGTCGTTTACAGGGATCAGACTTTTCCATCATTAATATCAGAAAGGAAATATAATATGAAGATTTTAGTAGTTGGCAGCGGCGGCAGAGAGCATACGATTGTATGGAAACTTTCTCAAAGCCCCAATGCCGAAAAAATATATTGTGCACCGGGTAACTATGGTATTTCTAAACTGGCGGAATGTGTTGATATTAAAGTAGACGATTTTGATTCTTTAACTGCTTTTGCTAAGGAAAAGGAAGTCGACCTTACAGTTGTAGGACCTGACGACCCGCTTGTGGCAGGCATTGTAGATGCTTTTGAAAAAGAGGGACTCAGAGTATTCGGTCCGCGTGCGAACGCAGCAATTATAGAGGGCAGTAAGGTGTATTCAAAAGAACTTATGAAAAAGTATAATATCCCAACTGCCGCTTATGAAGTGTTTGATAATAGTGCAGATGCTCTTAATTATGTTAAAGAGCAAAATACTTATCCTACCGTTATCAAGGCAGAAGGACTTGCGCTTGGTAAAGGTGTAATCATCGCGCAGAATTATGATGAAGCAGCCGAGGCGATAGCAGATATAATGGATAAAAAGATTTTTGGTGAGTCCGGAAACCGCGTTGTAATAGAAGAATTTTTAACCGGCCCCGAAGTTTCAGTTTTGTCTTTTACTGATGGAAAAACTATTGTTCCTATGGTGACTGCTCAGGACCACAAACGTGCTTATGATAACGATATGGGACCCAACACAGGCGGTATGGGTACGTTTTCTCCAAGCAGAACATATACTGACGAAATGGCACAGTATACGTATGACAATATTTTGGTTCCCACTATGAATGCACTTAATGCCGAGGGTAGAACATTTAAAGGTATTATTTTCTTCGGTCTTATGATGACACCCAACGGTGTTAAAGTTATTGAGTATAATGCGCGTTTTGGTGACCCTGAAACTCAGGTTGTACTGCCAAGACTTAAAACAGACTTACTTGAGATTTTTAACGCTGTAGTTGATGAACGTCTTGCAGATGTTAATGTTGAGTGGGACGACAATGCTGCTGTGTGCGTTATTTGTGCATCAGGCGGATATCCCAAAAATTACCAGACCGGATATGAGATTACCGGTATTAATGATGCTGAGGGCAGAGGAGATGTTACAGTATTTCACGCAGGCACAAAAGGTGTTGACGGTAAATGCGTAACTGCCGGTGGCAGAGTTTTAGGCGTTACCGCACTTGACGAAAACCTTGATAAAGCAATTAAAAAGGCTTATGAAGCGGTAGGGGACATAAACTTTACTGATATGCATTTCCGTAAGGATATTGGAATCAAATAATTTGAAAGGGAAGCCAAACGGCTTCCCTTAAATTTTATTCATCAAACATTTTTGTTGACAGATATCTGTTTCCTGTATCTGGTAGGAGAGTTACTATTGTTTTGCCAGCGTTTTCAACTCTGTTTGCAACTTCGGCAGCGGCGCAAAGTGCCGCACCTGATGATATACCTACAAGTATACCGGATTTTTTTGCAAATTCTCTACCAAATTTCATTGCGTCTTCTGATTTGACAGTAACAACTTCGTCGTAAATATCGGTATCGAGTATTTCGGGGATAAAGTTTGCACCGATCCCCTGTATTCCATGTGCAGATGCTTCCCCGCCTGAAAGAATAGGTGACTCGTAAGGCTCCATTGCAATTATTTTAATTTTGGGATTTTTAGATTTTAAATATTTACCTACTCCTGTAAGAGTTCCGCCTGTGCCGACACCAGCTATAAATATATCCACATTGCCATCGGTATCATCGTATATTTCAGGACCGGTAGTATTTATATGTGCCTGAACATTTGAAAAATTTGTGAACTGCGAGGGGATAAAAGAAGAATCATAATCTTTTGCTAATTCTTCTGCTTTTTCAATTGCACCTTTCATACCTTTGCTTCCGTCTGTGAGTATAATTTGCGCGCCATATGCTTTTAGAA
Organism: Clostridia bacterium; assembly: GCA_045602585.1. Classification (GTDB taxonomy): domain Bacteria; phylum Bacillota; class Clostridia; order UMGS1810; family UMGS1810; genus SIG455. The sequence goes on along the minus strand of JAZSBW010000035.1, from coordinate 683 downwards.
GTTTTTGCCTTTCAATGCTCATAGTTTCTGGCATTGTAAGAATTATTTTGTAGCCGCGTTCAGCACATATTGCAGCCAGCCCGATACCTGTGTTTCCGCTTGTCGGCTCAATTATTACAGTGCCTTTTTTCAAAATGCCTTTGCTTTCGGCATCATTTAACATTTGCAGAGCGGCTCTGTCTTTTACACTTCCTGCCGGATTAAAATATTCAAGTTTTGCTAAAACAGTAGCATTGTCAGTGTTTAAGTAACGGCTAACATCCATAAGCGGTGTTTTGCCGATTAACTCGTCAATAGATTTAAATATATTCATTTAACAATTACTCCTTATATTTTCATTTGTTTTATGATATATCAATTATAAGTGTTTGTCAAGACGAACTGTGTTGGCAAAGTCATTAAGTTTTGTAATTATTTATTTTTAACGTTTTATATGCTATAATAAAAATAATATAATTAATAGTCCTGACTTGACACGAGTAAAAATTCTGTCGAATTATGTGTAAAGATGTGATAATATGAAGAAAAAGATTGCTTTTTGGTCTTAATTATATGAGTTATCACTAGAAATCGGTGCTTGAATTGTACAGTGTTCATATTAGTTACGACATTTTGCGACAAAACCTACTAATAAATAGTCTTATAGAAATAAAGAAGATTGCGATTAGAAGTTTTTGTAGAAA
>JAZSBW010000034.1:0-2401 GCA_045602585.1 Clostridia bacterium | reverse complement strand
TCTTTTTCTTTGCCATCAGTATATCTCCCTATAAGTTTTTCACTTACTGTTATATATTAAATTCAAAATCATCTACATTATCGAAAAAGCACCATGTTTCATCATGGACAGCAGTTTCACCGTTTGCCATATTTTTATATGTACCGACAGTTTCCATCTCAATGAAACTTTTACACGAATAAGACTCAAAAGAGCAGTTCCCGTCCGGATATTCAGCATCAGGATAATAAGTATATCTTTTCATAAATATCTGGTTATTTTTAAGATAAACCGCCCAAGGGTGAATCTGTGAAATACCAATCTTGAACGGACCAGTCATTTTAGCCGCCTGTTTATTGGTCTGGTCAATAACCATATATTTATCACCCCAGTTTACACGGGGATCGTTCATTTTGGTATATGGCCAAAGAACAACATATCTGTTTGCAAGATATCCAGTATCATTATCATTAACAGGGATTATTTCGTGACCGCCGTTTGCAAGCATAGTTATAGCCCAAGGTGCAACTCTGCGTTCGCCGCCTGTATTGTTGGTTACATAATGGCGCAAGTCCACCCTGTTTTCGTCTGCGCTCATAGTAATATCAATTTTAAGTGCAAAGCCTGTTTTTTGCTGAGGTTGTGTAAATGTAACCGTATCGCCGTTTACAGAATACAAAACAGGTGCATTGTCGGGATAATATGTATCCGGAAATGTTTCGGGCGAAATCCACAGTCTATGTCCGCCGTAATTATAAAATTTTTCGCCATTTACGTCGTTAGAATACTCTCTTTCGGTATCCTCCCACACAAAATTATCTTTACCGACAAAACCTGCACGTATAACTCTTGGACCGAAGTCAAGTGTAACTGCAAGTTCTATAGCACCATTTGTAATATACAAGCATTTGCCGAAATTTGAATAATTAATTTCGTTAAAGTTAATCATTGATATATCTCCTTAAAAAAGTATTTTTGAAAATCTTTTGCTTATTTCAGATATAAACAGGCTCAGTGCAATGTCATATATTATCGCAGCAACTACCGCCACTACAAAAACAAATATTTTTGAATAAGGAAAAACAAATGCGTTTGAAAAAAACAGCATAATCATTAAAAATGCAATCGTTACATATGAAATAAACAATATAATCTTTATAATCCATTCTGCTTTAAGATTGTGCATATTTTCAACAAATGCCTTTATTATAGGATAATTGCCGAAAAATAAAAGATAACCTAAAGCAACTGTTTTATCAGGTGATATAATAAGCGAAACAACAGATGTTGCCAGATAAAGAACTACCGCTCCCCTTGCGCCGTATTTTATCATAGTAATGCACACAATTGCAGATGCCACAAGGCAAACAGTAAGTTTTAATGTGGGCAATATGGATGCAATATACAAAACAACCACAGATAATGCTGCCATAACACCGCCAAAAGCAATTTTTTTTGTACTTATATCAATCAACTCCTAACAACAGGATATTAAATCTCCGCCCATCATCTCGCAACAGCAGTCTGCACAAATAAGGTTTGAGCAACAATCACACGTGTTCATTCCGCCCTGACCGTAGCCTCTGTCCGCGCCCATATTTCTGTACATATTGCCTGCACGGCTGATACTGTTGAACGCATTGCGGTACTCGGCATTATGCGGAGCCATCTGTGTAGCGTGTAAAAGATACTGATACGCACTGTCGTACCAGCCTTTGCGCATCATAACGAGTCCCATAAGGTAATTCCACTCGGCATCGCGGATTTTGATATTATTGAGTTGCCGTTCAGCCTCGCCGATATTACCGCCGTTAATAAGACTGCGTATATAAGCATAGTTGTTATTGCTCTGGTATGAATATCCCTGACTACCACGATTTGAATTACTCCAGTTGCGGTTAACAGTACCGCCGTTTTTTATAAGATAATCATACGCTTCATTGATTTCTTTCATCTTTTCAGCCGCAAGGTCACCAAGCGGGTTATTTACGTATTTATCAGGATGATACTTTTTAGCCAGTTCTTTATAGGCGGCTTTTATCTCTTCAGCGGATGCTCCCTCTCGAACACCCAATACTTTATACGGATTTTCCATCAGTTAATTTCCTCTCTTTTCGCAACTATTGCACAATATAGACTCCATTCTGTGCCTCAAGCCAAGATAAATTATATTATCAATCAATTCCTTGTTTTTTATAATATTCAAAGACTCGTAATTCTGTCCTGCCATAGCAAGTGTAAAAAGCATAGAATTGCCTGCATACTCTTTAATTTCTTTAACTGTTTTATCGGGATAAGCAAACTTAAAAGGATTATATTTATTTTTTTTAACATCACTTTCAAAATCATTTGCAGCATCGGCAATATAAATAAATCTGCCTATGTTATAACCTAACCTTTTAAGGTCATCATTTCCATTATC
>JAZSBW010000033.1:0-2928 GCA_045602585.1 Clostridia bacterium | reverse complement strand
GATTTACGCAATTATCATAATATGAATTATTGTATCCTAAATTATCAGTCGTTCCATAGCCTATGCCCTCAATCATATAACTCCATCTTTTATTTTCATCAAATTTATAATTTGTAATTTTATCGGGTTGAGGTTTTGCTATTGGCGGATTATAATATATCAAACAAAATAAGGATAACACAATAATAGTTATCAATACGCTGACAGTTGTTTTTATAATATAATTTATCTTGATCATTCAATTGACCCCTTTTACGCTAAGTTAATTTATTTTACCACAAAATATATCTGATTGCAACATATTTTTTATAGCATTAAGATAGTGGTTAATTTTATCTCAAAGTTATATACTAACTATAGCAATAATTTTGGAGGATATGAGAGATGAATATAGATTTTCTTGGAAAATCAATACGAAAGAATAGAGAAAAATTAAGTCTCACCCAAGATAAACTGGCAGATTTACTAAACGTAAGCACCCATTATATTTATGAACTTGAACGCGGTATGAAACTGCCGTCTTTAACTATGCTTATGCAAATAGCAGAAACATTTCATGTTTCGATAGACTCTATGCTTACCGAGTCAAACGAATTTAACAACGATAATAATAACTTAGATTTACTTTTAAAAGATCTTTCTGACAGTAAAAAAGAGAAGTTATACGAAATACTGCGTCAACTTCTCCCTTATTTAAATTTATAAATAAAAACGACCTTGCAACGGCAAGGTCGTTTTTATTACCTTTTTCTCTCTAAATACGAAACAGCGGTCAAGATACCCGTCATAATGCAGCACGAAACCATGGAACTTCCGCCGTAACTTACAAACGGCATTGTTATGCCTGTTAGCGGGATGAGTTTTATAACTCCGCCTACTATTATAAACGTCTGGAAAGCAAAACTTATAACAAGACCGAATGTAAGCGCTTTTAAAAAATTGTTGCTCACTTTCAAACCAATTTTAAATCCTCTGTACGAGTATATAAAGTAAATCATTATAATTGCTATGCCTGTAAATATGCCCATCTCCTCGCAAATGGCGGAGAAGATAAAGTCCGAGTGCACCTCAGGAATTAAGTGTGGTGTGCCGTTGCCGAGTCCCGATCCGAAATATCCGCCCGAGGTGATTGCAAAAAGCGATTGCGTTATCTGAAATCCCTTGTTGCTGGCATCGGCCCAAGGGTCGAGCCATGTTACAACTCTGGAACGTATATGGCTTGTTAAAAAATATCCGCCAACTGCACCGACAATTGCCAAGCCAAGGTTAATCAGCATAAGCCGTTTGGACGTATCGTACAAAAACATCATTGTATAGAATGTTAAAAAAAACACCACCGCTGTGCCCCACTCTTTCTGCAAAAGCAAAAAGCCAAGGCAAATGTACACAAACACATTCATGGCGATGTCTTTTTTAGGTATGCCCCACACCTCGCCAGATAAGATTTTCCACTTGTCGTTATCCATAGTAAAAAAGCACGCAAGCGCAAATATATACGAAATTTTTATAAATTCTGCCGGCTGAACAGTTCTTCCGCCTATGCTTATCCAGTTTCGTGAGCCACCGCGTGATTCGCCGAATACTAATGTAACGATAAACAGAATAAATGAAACGGCAATATAAAATATAAGCAGTTTGTCCCAATGTTTAAACAATCTGAATGTAAGGTATGATGCCAAAAACACTATAATGCCTATGCAGAACCAGAAAACCTGATTAAAGCCGAACTCGGTATCTATACGTATCAGCATAATTGCGCCTATGCTGACGAGGATTGATACCATCAAAAACATATACACGTCGCCCATATCAAGGAAGTACATAAGGCAGTATATGCCGATATTGACAGTTAATATCATAAGTCCTGCGTATATAATGTTTACATCGTGCGGAGTTTTATATAAAAACAAAAGTGCAAACCCCATCAGGTTAAGCAGTAGCAGGTAGATCACGGGGCGGAGTCTGATTTTACTCATAACTTACCCTCCAAAGCAAACGGGTCAACAAACAGAAAATCAATATTGCCGATTGTAACTTTGTCGCTGTCTTTAAGTTTGGCGGGCTTTTCAAGCAATTGCTTACCGTTTACAAATGTGCCGTTTGTACTGCCTAAATCTTTAATATAAAACTTGCCGTCCTGAATATATATAAGCGTGTTTTCCTTAGACATAAACGGGTCTTTGATGTAAATATCACACTTTTTGTTTCTGCCGATTATGGTGTTTTCTTTAATACCGTAACTGTCGAACACCTTAAAATCAAGGTCTTTTGAAAGCGTGATGGTTTTAAGATACGCTATAGCACCGTCCAAGGAATTTTCTAATCTGCGTGTATCTGTAATATCCAAATATATAAGTTTGATAACGCTGTAGATAAACATATACACCACTATAACAAAGCCGTATTTAAATATATCTGCAATTATCTGATACATTTAACAAACCACCTTTTAATTGAAATACGCTTTCCATAAAGCCTCTCCACAACGTAATGCCACTTTACCGCCTACTATTGAATAGAGCAGAGCGCCCGTAAGTTCAAACCCGTCAAACGGAGTATTTGTGCTTTTTGAAAGGAAATCGTCGGCAGACACCTTGTAACTTTTGTTGATGTCAAATATTGCGATATCTGCAGGAGCGTCTATGCTTAATGTTCCTCTGTTTATGCCTAAAATTCTGCTCGGTGCATAACTCATTTTTTCAATAAGTTCATTCAATGTTATGTGTCCTTTTTGAACAAGATATGTGTAGCCTAAAGCGAAAGCCGTTTCAAGACCGACTATTCCATTAGGTGCTTCTGAAAAGCCTGCATTTTTTTCATCAGCATGGTGCGGAGCATGGTCGGTTGCGATAACGTCTATAGTACCGTCTGCAATGCCCTCGATAATTGCCGCAACGTCGTCAGAGCCGCGCAGGGGCGGATTCATTT
>JAZSBW010000032.1:0-6034 GCA_045602585.1 Clostridia bacterium | reverse complement strand
TTATCTTTTTCGCTCATATACGGCATTTTAATGGAAATACCGGGAATATTAATGCTCTTTTTATTTGAGAGCGTACCTCCGTTAATTACCTTACATATTATATTATTGCCAGAAATTTCTTTAACAGAAAGTTCAATAAGTCCGTCATCGATCAAAATTTTTGTTCCGGCATTAAGTTCCTGAGGTAGTTTTGCATATGTGACAGACACTTTGGACTCGTCGCCCGCCACCTCATCAGTAGTTAAAGTAAACGTAGCACCGTTTTTCAAAACTGCACTGCCGCTCTCAAAATCTTTAATTCTTATTTCAGGACCTTTGGTATCGAGCAGTAATGCAACGGGAAGGTCCAGTTCCTCACGCAGTTTTTTAAATTCGCCTATACGTTTGGCGTGTTCTTTATGGTCACCGTGAGAAAAATTTATACGCGCCACATTCATTCCGTTAATCATAAGTTGTTTAAGCACATTAAGGTCGTTTGTTGCAGGACCCAAAGTACATACTATTTTTGTTTTACGCATTTTTATAAATCACTCTTCCAATTTAAATTATATAGAAAGTCTTGCCGCCATATCGAGTGCTTTCTCGTCAACAGTTTTTTTCATACTAAGTGCTTCTGTAATGTCTATATCGGTAACCGCTCCATGTTGTGTAACAACCACACGGTTTCCAATACCTTCGTTAATAAGTTCTACTGCATGGTAACCCATACGGCTTGCCATAACTCTGTCACGCAGTGAAGGTGAGCCGCCCCTCTGCATATGACCGAGTATTGTAGCACGTGTTTCCATACCGGTTTTTTCTTCAATAATTTTTGCCATTTCGGTTGAACCGCCGATACCTTCTGCAACAATTACAATATAGTGCTTCTTGCCGCGATTTCTGCCGTCTATAATATTACGGATAATATCATCAAGGTCGAAATTCTTTTCGGGAATAAGCATTTTTTCCGCACCGCTTGCAACTGCAACATTCAGAGCAATATATCCTGCAGATCTGCCCATAACCTCTATAAGGTTACATCTTTCGTGGCTGGTAGCGGTATCTCTGATTTTATCAATAGCATCCATAGCAGTATTCACAGCAGTATCATAACCCAATGTATAGTCGCTGCAGCCAATATCATTATCGATTGTAGCAGGAATACCAATTACAGGAACGCCTACGTCTGAGAGGTCGCGTGCACCGCGAAAAGAGCCGTCGCCGCCGATAACAACAAGTGCATCCATACCATAGAGCGAAGCCATATCGGCTGCTCTTTTTATGCCTTCGGGGGTTGTAAATTCTTTACAACGCGCAGTTTGCAAAACAGTACCGCCCCTTTGGATAATATCAGACACATCACGGGCATTCATTTTATTGATTTCACCATTTAAAAGGCCCCGGTAACCTCTTTGAATACCCAAAACTTTCATATCATGACTGAGCGCGCATCTTGTAACTGCGCGTATAGCGGCGTTCATGCCCGGTGCATCGCCTCCGCTTGTAAGAATACCTATTGTTTTTGTTTTGCTCATTTTTTCGTCCTCCGTATATAATGTTTAAAAATTAGCATCTATAATAAGTGAAAGGGCTTGCTGCACCTCGGGCTCGGGTACAAGCAATTCGCAACAATCGCAAGAGAAATCATCCTCGCACCGGATTGAACGCATCTTAACAATAAGATTGTTTTTCTCCAGCAATTGCTGCACACTCAGAGCAACCTCTTTGCTCTGAGCCATGTATACAACTGTCCACATATGAATCTCCATTTCTTTTCATGTCTTGACATACCAAACAGGGCTCAAACAAAACCCCATATTATATTATCCTAATATATGACAAAAATCAATAGTAATTTTCAATAATTATTACATTATGTGTGTATTTTTTATTACTTAACCGCAACAGAGGTGTCACCAAACGTATGGATAAGTTCGTTTACAAGTTGATTTGTAAGTTCAACACTGTTTTGTTCGTCTGATTTAATTATATAACCCGTATCGGAAAAATATATACATAAAGGAACAGTTCCTTTGTGCTTTGATGTTATTTCAAGTACAGAGTTGAGTTGAGTTTTGGTTTTTATTTTTACAAACAGTTTTTCTGCTTTCGGGATTTTGAGTTCTTCCAAATCATAAGCCTCTTTCAGTATAACAATTGTTTTTCCGTCGTCTTCACGGCTGACAATTCCATCAATGCATACGGCTTTACCCTCTGTAAGCACATCGTTAAGACGCATAAGTGTATTTGAAAATACCAACACCTCTACAGATGCATACAAATCTTCCAACACAAGCGTAGACATAACTGCGCCTTTTTTAGTCCGGCGGTCATGACGTGAAGCAATTATTCCGCAAAAGCGAACAGGTTCATCTTCATTATTTTCACTCTCTAAAACCTCGTATATACCGGTTTTCTGTAAAATTTTCATAGCGAGCCTGTAATCGTCTAAAGGATGACCGCTTAAATACAATCCGGTTGCTTCTTTTTCATAATTCAGCCTCGTAGATGAAGTAAAGTCATGTTCATCTTCAAAACTAAGTCCGCCCGATGCATCAGTAGCCGCAATTTCGTCAAACCAAGACATCTGCCCTATAGACTCACCTTTTGCTTTTTGGATATAATGATCTGTTAATTTTTCACAATTTAAGCAGAGTACACGTCTGTTTGAATAAAGATTGTCAAACGCACCACTTTTGATTATGGAATCCACACTACGCTTGCTTATATCATAACGTGCCATCCTTTGTAAAAAATCTTCAAAGTTCACAAAACGGCCGTTACCGGCACGCTCATGTTCTATATTTTCGGCAAGAGTTATACCCACACCTTTGATTGACGAAAGCGGAAAACGAATATTATTATCTTCAACAGAGAAATCTGCCATACTCTTATTTATATCGGGCGGCAGAATAGATACACCATATCTTGAAAAGTCCGAAATATATCTTGGCAGTTTACCGCCCGTACCATCCATTAAGTTTTTTAAAAGCGCCGCCAAAAATTGTGCAGGATAGTGACACTTCAAATAAGCCGTTCTGTATGCAATATAAGCATATGCAGCAGCGTGCGATTTGTTGAAAGCATAATTTGCAAAAGCCATAAGTTCGTCAAATATCTGCTGTGCAGTTTTTTTATCTATGCCTTTTTGGGCACATCCGCAAATAAATGTATCTCGTTCCTTTTCCATAACGTCGTGCTTTTTCTTAGCCATTGCACGGCGTACAAGGTCGGCACGTCCCGAAGAATACCCCGCCAAAGACGAAACGATTTTCATAACCTGCTCCTGATATACTATCATTCCGCTGGTTTCCTCTAAAATAGGTTTTAAAAGGTCGTGCTTATACCTGATTTTAGATGGGTCTTCACGCACAGCAATATAAAGCGGTATCTGGTCCATAGGTCCCGGTCGGTACATAGATATTGCCATAATAATGTCTTCAAACTTATTTGGTTTCATACGGCGTAGAAAACTCTGCATACCTCTGCTTTCAAGTTGGAATACTCCGTCAGTTTCACCGCGTGATATAAGTTCGTATGTTTCTTGATCATCAAGCATAACGGTTTCAATATCTATTTTTTTGCCTGTAGTATTTTCTATAAGATTTACAGCGTCGTTTATAACAGTAAGGTTTCTTAAACCAAGAAAGTCTACCTTTAACAAGCCTAATTTTTCAAGTATATTCATAGGATACTGCGTTAAAAGTCCTTTTTCAGCGGTTTGCACAGGGATATAGTTAAACAAATTTTTGTCAGCAATAACAACACCGCTTGCGTGGGTGGACACATTACGCGGAAATCCTTCAAGCGACATAGCAGTATCTATAAGTTTTTTTGTGATATCAGAACTTTTATACATATCCGCCAGTTGTGGAGATTGTTTAAGCGCACTTTCAATAGTTATATTAAGTGCACGCGGAACAAGTTTTGCCGTTTTGTCCACCTCAGGCAAAGGAACGTCCATAACTCTGCCAACATCACGTATTGCGGCACGTGCGGCAAGTGTACCAAATGTACCGATATTGGCAACATTAAGTGTGCCGTATTTTTCACGCACATAATCAATAACCTCGTCACGGCGAAGATAGCAAAAATCTATATCAATATCAGGCATGGTAATACGCTCAGGATTTAAAAATCTTTCAAAAATCAAGCCAAATTTTATAGGGTCAACTTGTGTGATATTAAGTGTATATGATACCAGACTGCCAGCGGCACTTCCTCTGCCGGGACCAACTATAATACCATTATCCCTTGCATATCGCACAAAATCCCACACTATAAGGAAATAGTCGGTATATCCCATATTATCTATAGTTTCAAGTTCATATTTAAGACGCTGTATAATCTCGTCTGTCAGTTCTCCGTATTTTTTTCTTGCTCCGTCTACGCAAAGACGTTTAAGATACTCTTTATTTTCTATACCGGAGAGATTTTCAAATTTAGGAAGAAACGTTTTATCAAAATCAAGTTCAAGATTGCACATATCTGCAACTTTTTGCGTGTTTGAAACTGCATTTGGATAATTAGAAAAAAGTTCAGCCATTTCATCAGCAGTTTTTAAATAAAATTCGTCCGCAGTAAATTTAAGTCTGTCAGTATCGTATATCTTTTTGCCTGTTTGTATGCAGGTCAACACGTCCTGCTGGAAAGCATCGTTTTTATCTACATAATGCACATCGTTAGTACAGATTAACGGAATATTTAATTTATCCGCAAGTTTGCAGAGCATCGGCAAAACAGAAACTTCTTCATCAAGTCCGTGATTTTGTATTTCTATATAAAAATTGCCCTCGCCGTAGATTGATAAAAGTTTTTCTGCAATGCTTTCTGCTTTGGCTTTGTCACCCTTAGCAAGTGCTGAGGGAATTTCGCCTCTCAGGCACGCCGAAAGAGCAACCACACCTTCGCTGTGTTTTTGCAAAAGTTCATAATCCACACGGGGCTTATAGTAATATCCGTCTATAAATCCAAGCGACGACAAAGCCATAATGTTTTTATACCCCTGTTCGTTTTTGGCAAGGAGTACAAGGTGATAATATTTGTCGTCATTATCTTTATCAAATCTCGATTTCGGTGCAGTATATACCTCGCAACCGATTATAGGTTTAATTCCGTATTTTTTTGCAGCAAGGTAAAAATCTATAACACCGTACATAGTACCATGGTCAGTTACAGCAAGTGATTTAAAGCCGCACTCAGCCGCACGTGCAACAAGTTTATCTATACTTGCCGCACCGTCCAGTAAACTGTATTCAGTATGAACATGCAAATGAGTAAAGCCCCTCACCTGATATCACCTCTAATCTTCGTACATCTCGGAAATTTCCACGATCTTACGCAATCTGTGGTTTACACCCGATTTACCAATTGCGGGAACAAGCATCTGTCCTATTTCAGTAAGACTCATCTCGCTATTTTCAAGCCTTAGTTCCGCCACCTGACGCAGTTGCTCAGGCAAGTTTGCAAACACACCCTTACGCATAAGTTTTTCAATAGCGGCTATCTGCTTTGAAGCGGCGGAGATTGTTTTGTCCAGATTTGCCATATCACAATTCATACGGCGGTTGGCATCGTTTCTCAGTTCTTTATATATGCGGGTGTTCTGGTATTCCATAACTGCATTCGAAGCACCCATAAGTGCAAGAACATCACCGATTTCCTCGCTGTTTTTAAAATACATTACATAATTGGATTTGCGCACCACCGTTTTTGAATTAAGGCCGAAATCAGAAAGCAGTTTTCCAAACTGAGTATGCAGTCTGTAACGGTGAGTAACAAATTCCAGATGATAGTTTTTTTCGGGGTTTATCATAGCCCCCGCCGCAATAAACGCACCGCGTATAAATGCTTTTTTACAGCATTTTTTATCCATAAGTTCAAGATTAAGCGTAATACGTAAAATTTTGTCTATATGTGCATTGTTAGGAATTAAATCCAATGTTTTAAGTATTTTAAGTATGTCCTCATCGCCTTTAACACATACGTTATAACTGCTGCTTTTATTTTTGCTGATAAGGATTTTAGAATTTATGTCAAAAACAAATTTTATAAG
>JAZSBW010000031.1:0-3517 GCA_045602585.1 Clostridia bacterium | reverse complement strand
CATATCCGTTTTCGTCAACTGCTATTACTGCAACACCGCCGGGGTGTTCTATAATCTCGCGCGTTGATGTGGTACCGTCTGGAAGTTCAACGGTATCTACACGCATAGTAAGTATTCTGCCTTCAAACTTAACGTCGGTATCAATCGTTTTTTCAAAGAAGTCCATTATTTTGCTTCCTTTCTGTTACTTTTTCTGTCAAGCATATCTTTAGCCGTTGCATTATATACCACTATACCGCCGACAATCACACCTAAAAAAATTATACCGTATGCTATCATCCATCTGTAATCAAACTCGTCTTCAACAGCATACTCGCCTTCTTTAATTACATCTTTTATCTTGGCACTTTCAATAACCTGACCGCTTAAATTTACAAAAGAAATGGTTTCAGCAATATTTTCCGTAGGGTATAATGTAAGAGGTCTTCCGTCAATATAAGTGGTTAAAGTACCGCTTTCAAAGCGAAAATCACGCATACTGCCGTCTGTGCGCACAAAATATGCAAGCGCTACAATATCTGCAAGGCAATCACTTTCACGCATACTTTCAGATGCATAAAACGTAAGCAGTTTATAATCGACGGAACTTATTTTATATGCACCGTTTGCCATAGAATACTTAGAACCGTTTTTATCAAGAGAGATAAAGATATTATCCCCTACCCTCGGTGACATAGAAATATCAGTATGGTCGTCACAATACGAATATCTGAATTTTTCAACGGTAATATTTTCGTTAAGTGATTGTGTCGGCTTAGCATCATCTGTGTAGATTGAATGGTATGGTGCCAATATAATTGACGAGCCGTCAATATCAACTACGGTTGCCAGAAGCAGATAATCCTGAGCACCTCCTATAATATCCGAAACATCTCCATGCGCACACATTGCGGGGGATGCACAAAGAAGCAGCATAAAAGCAAGTAATATTGATATGATAGATTTCATTATGTAACCTCCTTCGGATTATACAACAATATCCAATGCAATAATATTACATTGGATATTGTATAAATTCAAAAAATTATGTCGATTATTCAGCGTCTGCAGCAGGAACCTCTTCTACTACGGGAGCGTCTTCTGCAACTTCCTCAGCAGATGCTTCGGGTTCAAGCAAAGCACGGATGCTCAAGCCGATTTTTTTGTTTTCCATATCGAGTTCAACAACTTTAGCCTGTACGTGCTGACCGATTGTGAGTTCTTCTTCAACACGACCGATTCTCTTGTTAGCAACCTGAGAGATATGGATAAGACCATCAACACCGGGGAAGATTTCTGCAAATGCACCAAAAGGAACGATTCTTACAATCTTACAATCGATAACTGCGCCCTCTGTGATTTCTGCAGCAACTTTATTCCAAGGGTTGTCCTCTGTCTTTTTATAACCCAAAGAAACTTTGCCTTTTTCTTTGTCTATATCTAAAACATATGTTTCAACAACATCGCCTTCGGAAACAACCTCTGAAGGATGTTTGATTTTAGCCCATGAAAGTTCAGAGATGTGGATAAGACCATCTACACCGCCGATATCAACGAATGCACCGAATTTGGTAAGAGATTTAACAGTACCTGTGTAAACTTTACCAACCTCAACCTCTGCCCAGAATTTTTCAGAAAGCGCTGCTTTCTGCTCTTTAAGAACGTCTTTAACAGAACCGACAATTCTGTTTCTGCCGCGTTCTTTTTTCATATCAATAATTCTGAAAGATACTTCCTGACCAACCAAAACGCTAAGGTCGCTTAAATATCTGTCGCTTGCCTGAGATGCAGGAACAAATACTCTTGCACCTTTATAACTTACTACAACACCTTTATTTACTACCTGAATTACTTTACCTGTGAGAATTTCTTTACTCTCAGCAGCAGCAACAAGCAGGTTTTCGCTGTTGATTGCGTCAATCTTTTTCTTTGAAAGTGTAACTTCACCCTCAACATCATTAACTCTTACAACAAATACTTCAATCTCATCGCCGGGTTTAACCATTGACTTGATATCAGCATTGGGTTCATCGGTCATTTCGCCAGCAGGGATAAATCCGTCGGACTTATAGCCGAGATTTACGCTAACGCCTGCGTCCGTAACACCGATAACGGTGCCCGTTACTCTGTCTCCTGTATGTAAAGTTATGAGAGATTTTTCATACTCCTCAAATTGCTCGGCGAAGCTGTCGCCAACAGTCTTGTTCATTTCTTCCATTTTAAATGAAACCTCCTTTATAATGCACGCCGGAGTTGATGCCCCCGCCGTTATACCGACGTTTTTCGCCGATATATCTATATTCTGAGGAAAATCCTCAAAACATTCAATCTGGTAAGTATCTTTACAATACTTTTTGCAGACTTCAGCAAGTTTGCGCGAGTTGGAACTGTGGTATCCGCCGATAACAATCATTACATCGGATTTCTTTGCAAGGTCCTCTGCCTCTGTCTGTCTTTCATTGGTCGCACTACATATTGTATCAAAAATCTGTATGGTTTTGCAATGGTTTTTTAAAAATTTTTCAATTTTTGTGAAAGTTTTTCTGTCCATAGTGGTCTGCGACACTACACAAACCTTATCATACTCTTCTATTTTACCACTTAAATCCGATATGTCAAGTGCAACTATTGCCTTATTTTCACACCAACCATTGATTCCTATAACCTCAGGGTGCTCTTTATCCCCGATAATTACTATTTTATAGCCTTCAGCATATTTTTCTGCAACTATTTTATGAATTTTTTTTACAAACGGGCATGTCAAATCAACATACTCATATCTCGCTGTATCTATCTCATCATACACGTGTTTGCCTACACCGTGAGTTCTAATTGCCAAAACGGTATTATCTGGAAGTTCATCTATTTTATCAATTGCTGTAACACCATTAGATTTTAAATTTTCCACTACAGCGGTATTATGGATAATAGGTCCTAATGTAGCGGTTGGTTTATCTGTATTTTCTAAAAATTCAACTGCACGATTCACCCCAAAGCAAAATCCGGCAGTTTTTGCTACTGTAATCACTCGTCAACCTCCGCAAGAGCATAAATATTTTTAAATAAATCGTTACTTATCTGCCCCAACTGTTCAGAAGAAAGCCTTGCTTTATTATACACTGCAAAGTCCTGTGGCTTGCCTATATGTATTGTAACTTTAGAGAAAGGCTTATACGTTGCATCAATATACACCGGAACAACGGATGCAGCCGCCTTTACTGCAATAAATGCAACACCTGCTTTGGCAGAGCCGGTTTCTCCCTTTTTAACTCTTCTGCCTTCAGGAAAAATACCAAGCGCTTTGCCGTCGTTGAGAACAGATATTGCTGTGCGCACGGCGCTTATATCAGATGCATTTCTTTTAACGGGTATCATACCGATCCCCTTAATAACAGCACCAATTACAGGAATTTTAAAAAGTTCTGCTTTTGCAAGGAAATACAATCTTCTTGTAAGAAGTACAACAAGAAAAACAGGGTCCCAGTTGCTTGCATGATTGGCGCATACTATGCATCCGCCTTCTGCAGGAATATTTTCC
>JAZSBW010000030.1:0-1606 GCA_045602585.1 Clostridia bacterium | reverse complement strand
ACCTTGGGTACAGGTGTAGGCGGTGGTGTAGTTATAAACAAAAAACTTTATACAGGGTTTAACGGCGCTGCAGGAGAACTTGGTCATATTATGCTTTCTGTGGACGGTGAATATTGTACTTGCGGCCGCAACGGGTGTTGGGAGGCATATGCTTCTGCAACTGCTTTAATACGTGACACTGAACGTGCCGCAAAGGATAATCCTGATTCAAAACTTAATGAACTTATTGCAGAAAACGGTGGTAAAGCAAACGGCAAAGTTGCTTTTGATGCTGCTGAACAAGGTGATGAAGTTGCAAAAATTGTAGTAGATAATTATATACGCTATATCGCCGAGGGTCTTATAAGTGTAATGAACATATTCCAACCTGAGGTTGTAGTTATAGGTGGCGGTGTCAGCAAACAGGGTGAAACTTTAATTGCACCGTTACGCAAATACATCAAAAAATATGTCTACGGAAGTTCAGACGGTGTGCCGATTGGAGATGTGCGTATTGCTAAACTTGGCAACGACGCAGGCATTGTAGGCGCAGCGCTTTTAGGAGTTAATAAATAATTGTAAAACAATGGAGGTATTGACTTGGATAACAATATTTTTTCGTTGCTTTCGGGTGTACTTGATGAAAAATTAATACTTTGTGACGAACCTATGGATAAGCATACCTCTTTTAAAATTGGTGGTAATGCTGATTTTATGGTATTGCCTGAAAACATAAAACAAATTAAAGATACTGTTATGCTTTTAAAAGAAAACGGTATACATTACATGGTTATCGGCAACGGCTCAAATTTACTGGTGGACGATGCGGGCATACGCGGTGTTGTTATAAAACTTGCAAAAAACTTTTCCGAAGTAGTTGTTTCGGGTAATACAATTATTGCAAGATGCGGAGCGCTTCTTTCCCGTATAGCGAATGTTGCATTGCAGAATTCGCTTACCGGTTTTGAATTTGCCGCAGGTATCCCCGGAACATTGGGCGGAGCAGTTGTTATGAATGCAGGTGCTTACGGTGGTGAAATGAAAGACGTTGTCACCGAAACGACGTATATGACCGCTGACGGAGATATATGCACGATGACAGGCGCAGAACACGGATTCGGGTATAGAAAAAGTGCTTTCCAAAAAGGCGATATTATATTGGAGTCTGTTATTGTTTTAAAAAACGGAGATAAAGGTTCTATAAGTGCGCAGATGTCTGAACTGAATGCTCAAAGACGTGCTAAACAACCGCTTGAATTTCCGAGCGCCGGCTCTGCATTTAAACGTCCAGAAGGATACTTTGCGGGTAAACTTATTCAGGATGCAGGATTAAAAGGGTATAAGATAGGCGGTGCATCGGTTTCTGAAAAGCACAGCGGTTTTATAGTGAGTGACGGAACTGCTACCTGTGCTGATGTGCTTGCGCTTATTGAATATATACAAAATGAAGTTTATAATAAATTTAATGTAAAACTTGAACCAGAGGTGCGGTATATTAAATAACGCATCTATCTAAGGTGGTGTATACTGTGTCTTTTTCATCTGATTTAAAATCCGAACTTTCCATATTACCGATTTGTGATATGTGCTGTGCGTGTGCAGAACTTTCTGCGGTTGTGGCGTTTTC
>JAZSBW010000029.1:0-2844 GCA_045602585.1 Clostridia bacterium | reverse complement strand
GCTATCACCCGCCTTTTCATCAGATTCTTTATTCCATTTTATTATTCCCTGTATAAAAGTAATTATTACTCTTGGGTACAGTAGAGGAATTACAACAGCAACATAATTTATATATGGTGATTTGATTGCAAACACAACTATTGCTCCAATAAAAGCCAAACGCAGAAGATAACTTATCCCCATATATCCACCTGCTGTTTTGCCTTTGCCTAATGCCATTGAAACCGTTACGCCTAAAAAAATAAAATTAAGGCAAGCACAGGAAATTCCCAATAATGTGCCCCATACAACAGATAAATCAAATCTGCCTATTATGAAAAACACAATATTCATAATGATGCCTAATATAATTGAGCCTACAAAAATCTGCAAAATGCTTTTCTTCATAAAAACCTCTTAAAAATCTTTTAATGATATTATGTTACTAATGAGATATTTTATTTCGTATCTCATACATTTTTGCATCTAATTCTGCGCTGATGTCAGCACATTCTTTAAGCCCCTGCTCTATTTCAAGTTCTGTTTTTTCGCCAAGGCTTTTTTTATACCTGAGTTTGTGCTCTAAGTTAGCCCAGAATTCCATTGCGATGGTTCTTAATTGAACCTCTACACGCATAAGCCGTTTTTCGTTCTGCAGAAAAATCGGTATCTGTACAATAAGGTGCAAACTACGATAGCCATTAGGCTTAGGATTTTTTATGTAATCTTTACATGCCAGAATTTCTATATCATCCTGTTCACGTAAACAATCTGCAAGCATATAAATATCGTCTATAAAGGAACATATAACGCGAATACCAGCAACATCGCTTAAAAATTCCTCAATACTATCAACACTTATAGTATGACCATTTCTGCGCAGTTTGTCCTGTATGCTCGACATTGATTTAAGTCTTGATTTTATGCTTTCTATAGGATTTCTTTCATTCTGCAACGCAAATTGCTCGTTTAAAACATTTAGTTTTGTTTCCATTTCAAGCATTGCGCAATGATAATACGTCATAAGTTCTTTGACTCTTGCAAATTGCTCACGCATGGCTTCAATCTGCATTTCGTCAAGCAAATTATTAAGTTCTTTTGCATATGGTTCGTGCGTTCCCATATCAATCCCCTTCCAGTATTTGTCTTTTAGTTGATTGAATTATACTACGCAAAAATTAAGAATAACCATAGAATTTGTAAATAATATGTGAATTATATTATTTACCTTTAGTTTCACAGTAAATACATCTGTATTCACGTTCTTCCTTATTTGTAAGGGTGAATATATGCGGTAGTTCCTGCTCGGTAGAACTAATGCAACGTGGATTTTTACAGTAGATGACATTTACAAGTTTTTCGGGCAAAGTCATCTTCTTTTTCTCTACCAAAACGCCGTCACGGATAATATCAACGGTTGCACTTGGAGAAACAAATCCGAGTATATCCATATCAAGGTCAATTTTAGCATCAATTTTTATAATATCTTTCTTTCCCATTTTATTGCTGGAAGCATTCTTGATAATTGCTACAGAACACCCTAAGGTATCGAGTTTTAACAAATTATAAATCTCCATACCTTTTCCTGCTTCGATGTGGTCAATAACAATTCCGTTTTTAATAGAATCTATATTCACTTACTCCACCTCCAGCAGTTTTAAAATTAATGCCATTCTTATATATTTACCGTTAAGCGCCTGTCTGAAATAACATGCACGTGGGTCATCATCTACTGCAACACTTATTTCGTTAACTCTTGGCAACGGGTGCATAATAGATAAATCTTTTTTAGCACATTCCAGTTTTTCGGGAGTTAAAACATAACTATCTTTAAGGCGAAGATAATCCTCCTCATTAAAGAAACGCTCCCTCTGCACACGAGTCATATACAATATATCAAGTTTTGGTAATACGCTCATCAAATCGGTTGTCTGCTCATATTCTAACCCATTTTCTTTAATGGTATTTTTCACATAACTAGGAACTTTAAGTTCTTCGGGAGAAATAAGAACAAACTTAATTCCTTCATAACGAGTTAATGCAGAAATAAGTGAATGAACAGTCCTGCCAAATTTAAGGTCACCACATAGACCAACTGTAAGATTTTCAAATTTGCCTTTTTCACGATGAATTGTCAAAAGATCTGTAAGTGTCTGCGTGGGATGATTATGACCTCCGTCGCCCGCATTTATAACAGGGATAGTGCTATTCATAGAGGCAACCATCGGTGCGCCTTCTTTCGGATGACGCATGGCTATAATATCTGCATAGCATGATATTATCTTAGCCGTATCTGCTACGCTTTCGCCCTTTGAAGCAGAACTTGACGCAGAATCCGACATCGACAGTACATTTCCACCGAGTTCATACATAGCCGCTTCAAAACTGAGTCGTGTTCTTGTAGACGGCTCAAAAAAAAGCGTCGCCAGTTTCTTCCCAGCACATTTATGGGCGTATTTTTGCGGATTTGATATTATATCTTCGGAAACTGACACAAGTTCACTGATTTCCTCTTTTGATAAATCTTTAATATCAATTACGCTTCTCATTTTGACACCTCAATCCAACTTTCGTCAGACGGATTATTTCTGAATGCTATCAAACGTGCGATATCTTCCTGACGGATATAGCCTTCCTCAGCAGCGGCTTCTGCAATAACATCAAATTCAGTTAAACTGATGTTTTTAACATTTGCAGCAGCAAGTCTGTCAAGACCTTTCTGCATACCATAAGTAAAGATAGAAGCAATACCTAAAACTTCTGCACCTGCTTCACGAAGAATTTCTACAACTTCTATAACACTGCCACCTGTAGAAATAAGGTCCTCAATAACAACAACTTTCTGTCCGGGAAGAAGTTTACCCT
>JAZSBW010000028.1:0-2911 GCA_045602585.1 Clostridia bacterium | reverse complement strand
AATCCAATTTCATCGCTAATAACATTACCATTATATTTTTTGCCAACTGTAAGTTTAAGTACATTTCCTACTACAGCGGGCGAAATACCAGTTGTATATGAATTAACTATAAAAAACAACGGATTATCACTCATTACATCCATACACTTACATACCAGTTGATAAAATTCGTCTTCAAATTTCCATATTTCGCCTTTAGGTCCTCTGCCGTATGAAGGCGGGTCCATAATTATACAATCGTATTTATTACCTCTGCGTTTTTCACGCTCTACAAATTTAATAACATCGTCTACAATATATCTTATAGGCGCATCAGCAAGCCCTGATGATGCGGCATTTTCTTTTGCCCATGATGTCATACCTTTAGATGCATCAACGTGTACAACTTTAGCGCCGGCATACGCCGCTGCAACCGTTGCACCGCCAGTATATGCAAAAAGATTAAGCACATTTATGGGACGGTTTGCCTTTTTAATATTGCGCATAATAAATTCCCAGTTGACAGCCTGCTCAGGAAAAAGGCCTGTATGCTTAAACCCCATAGGTTTAATATTGAAAGTCAGATTATCATACTTTACCTGCCAACTTTGGGGCATCTTTTTAAAATACTCCCAACTGCCACCGCCGGAGGCACTTCTGTGATAATGTGCGTGCAGGTTCTTCCACGATTTTTCATCACAATTCTCCTGCCAGATAGCCTGTGGGTCAGGACGGCGAAGTTTTATATCACCCCAGAATTCAACTTTTTCGCCATGTGCTGCATCAAGCAATATATAATCTTTCCATTTATCAGCAATTAACATATTTAATCCTCTTTACATATTACGTTCTTTTTTTAGCAACCGAATATCGTCACCCACAAACTTAAGCAGAGTAAAATCGCCCATAATACGTGATGATATTCTGTCGGTATACGTGTTTCGGACATCGTTCATATTAAGATTAGAATTTATTATAGTAGACTTTTTCTCTAAAAGTCTGGTGTTTAGCAAATCAAACAGTACAGATTGTGTATATGATGTAATAAATTCTGTTCCAAAATCGTCTATTATAAGCAAATCACAATCATAAATTACATCTTTCAAAAGTTGAGCATTATCTATCTTGGAACGATTAAAATGGCAATCCTCCAAAAAATTAAAAAGTTTATACGCAGTCTGATATATAACACCGTGCCCAGCATTTAAAAGTTCCGCAACCATGCAAGAAGTAAGATACGTTTTACCAACTCCCGCAGGACCGTAAATATATAAATTTTCATAAGAGTTGCCAAAATTTCTGCAAAAATCAAGACATGTGCGATAAATATTACGTGCATTATCATACGGCGACACGCCTACAGATGGCTCAACATCTTTGCTATAGAAAGAAAAATCAGCATTTTTAAAACTGCAATTTTCAAAGTCAATCGGTATATTTGAAATACGTGATGCCGCTTCTGCCATAAAGCATTTTATCTTCTGTTTATAGCATTTACATTTTTTGCCGTTTACAATGCCCGTGTCTTTGCAGAGTGGGCACTCGTAGGGAACATCAAAAACATCCTCGCTCATTCCGTACTTAGCAAGCGCATCTGCTTTTTTACGTTTAAGTTCTGCCAGTTCAGCTTCCATAGATGATGCAAGTTCTGTTGAAGAAATATTGCCGTTAATTATTTTGGATGAATACCTAACACCAACTGTAGCAATTGCTCTGTCTATCTCTTCAACTTCGGGGACAAGGGCGTAAACCGTATTTAGACGTTCCTGCTTAAGTTCTCTGCGTGTGTCTGCAAGGTGTACATATTGACTGTTAATATGTTTTTCAATTGCACTTGCACTAAGCATTGTTTACCCCCCTATTCTAATTTTGAGCACTATTCATACGATGTGCTATCATCTTCTTTTCAAAATCGCTTATATTATCATCATTTGTAAAATTGTTGAATTTTGTGGTTTTCTTAGGCACACTTTTCTGTTCAGACGTTTCTTTACCAAGATTTTTCAAAACGGCATCCATATATTTAAAATTCATTTTGCCGGTGTTTATAACAGTTATTTCATACGCTTCTTTTATTTTTGCCTCAGTAGCCTTATAATCCTGAAGCCATGTACGTACAAACTCTGTTTCAAGTTCGGTTAAATCCCTTCCGCTTATCTGCATAATACGCTTAACCTTTTTTTCGGCACGTGCAAGTTTTGCCTGACCTTTTATGTATACGTTGGCCTTTTCAAAATTGTCTATACCTTTGTCTGCCCAAGTGATAGCAACCTTTTCAATATAACGCAAATCCATTTTCTTAATGGAGGTACAGTGTTCCAAAAGCATAACAATAACATCTATAGGCAATTTAAGCCAATCGTAGAATGAATACATAATTTTCATATCGTTATGGTTTAATGGTTTGCCAAGCAGTTGTTCAGCGATAAGGAACATATCACGGACATTTTTATCGGTTTTCAATGCAGCATTTATATCTTTAACAAGATATTTAGGTGGTTCAGTATAAGTTTTTGCTTCTTCTGCAACTATTTCTTCCGTATGAGAAACTTTTATATCTGCGTCCAAATTCATAAATTCCACGCAACAAACACCATCTGCATCGTCAAAATTTATTACAGACTGCTCGTGCCAGTATTTAAGTGCTTTTAAAACTTTAGCATCTGTTAAACCAAGTGATGAGGCAGTATTTTCAACAGAGAGGTTTGCATCATTTAAATGGCACAACAAATACAGATATACCTTTACCGAATTTTCATCAGCAGCAGGCATATATCTGTCTACAAATGCTGTCGGTACAGAAAAGACAGCCTCCCTCTTTTTTATGTGCAAATTTTTCACGCAAACTCCCCCATAATATTTATAGTGTAATTAGTATATCATACAATATAAATAAATTCAATGACAAATTATTATAAATTTAAAATCCCCG
>JAZSBW010000027.1:0-2942 GCA_045602585.1 Clostridia bacterium | reverse complement strand
TGGCGAAACAACACAATATATATTGGATGGTTTTTTGTCTTACTTCACAACGGATACAAAATCTATTACTCTTAATTTGACAAATAGCAATTTAGACGAACTTAATTTTATTAATAGCAAGTATCTTACGCCATATCTAACATACATCATGGAAAACAAGGAGATTTTTTCGACTGCATTATTACACATAAAATCCTTTGATTTTGATAGAGTGTATGAAAGAATGTTTGAAAATATTTTTAATCCAATTTTGGCTAGATTTCATTATCCTGAAGAGGACAGAAAATATGTAGTGATGTATTATCTGAATGGAATAAATGCAATCAGCTTTGAGTGGGTTAAAGAAGGTTGTAAGAAATCAATAGAAGAAATTTATAAAATAATAGATGAGTGCATTTTTGGATTGAACAATGAACATTAAAACATAGTTAGTGATTGTGAGCTTTGAGCCTTTTGGTTCAAGGCTCTATTTTTGCAAAGAATAAATGGTGGTTATAAAAATTGTAGTCAACGATATTTCTGCTCATTTTAATAAGTTTTTAGTCCGTATTTGCTGATATCGCCGAGGAATCTAATAATATTCACAATGTTAGAGTATATAAACCCTGCATACGAGGGATTGACAATTTTAGCATTTTGTAGTTTAATATATAATGATGTTTAAAATAAATAGCATTAGTAAACTTAATTATATACGGAGGTAAGTTAGTATGTCAGGACATTCCAAATGGTCTAACATTAAACACAAAAAAGAAAAGTCTGATGCTCAGAAAGCGAAAATTTACACGAAACTCGGTCGTGAAATAGCCGTTGCTGCAAAAGCGGGTGGAGCAGACCCTGAGGTTAACAGACGTTTAAAAGATGTTATTGCCAAGGCTAAGGCCAATAACATGCCTAACGATAATATTCAGCGTTGCATAAAAAAAGCTGCCGGAGAGCAGGATTTAGCGAATTTTGAAGATATTCAGTACGAAGGCTACGGCCCTAACGGTGTAGCAGTTATTGTAAAAGCGCTTACAGATAACAGAAACAGAACAGCGGGCGACCTGCGCCACTATTTCGATAAATTCGGCGGAAATTTAGGTCAGACAGGCTCTGTGGGCTGGATGTTCGACAGAAAAGGAATTATTATCATAAATAAAGATAATCTTGACGAAGAAACTGTTATGATGGATGCACTTGACTGCGGTGCCGAAGATTTTGGTGTTGAAGACGATTACTTTGAAATCTCTACAGAGCCTGACAGCATGGGCGATGTGCGTGACGCTTTAGAGGCTAAAGGATACGCATTTGCATCTGCCGAGGTTGATATGATTCCGCAGACAACCGTAACATTAACCGATGAACACGATTTACTTATGATGGAAAAACTCATAGACGCTCTTGAAGATAATGACGACGTTCAGGAAGTTTACCATAACTGGGATGAGCCGGAAGCAGAGTAATAGTATACAAATAAAATGTAAAAGCAAATTAAAATTTTTACTTGTTAAAATCGACAAAGTATGGTAAAATATTAACAATGTAAACTTTTAAATTTATGAAAGGAGATACATAAATGATTTACAGTGCAGAAGTTCAGAATATGTGCGCATTAAAAAAAGGCGCAAATCATGGCCCTGCTCCTATTCCACAGGAGGGCAAATGGGTTAAATCCAAAGAAATCAGCGATATTTCAGGTCTTACACACGGTGTGGGCTGGTGTGCTCCTCAGCAGGGTGCGTGCAAACTCACTCTCAATGTTAAAGACGGTATTATACACGAGGCTCTGGTAGAAACTCTGGGTTGCTCAGGTATGACACACTCAGCTGCTATGGCATCTGAAATACTTCCTGGCAAAACAATCCTTGGGGCTTTAAATACTGACCTCGTTTGTGATGCTATCAATACTGCTATGAGAGAACTTTTCCTCCAGATTGTATACGGAAGAACACAGACTGCTTTCTCTGAAGGCGGTTTGCCAATCGGCGCAGGTCTGGAAGACCTCGGTAAAGGCTTGCGCAGCCAGGTTGGTACTATGTACGGTACATTGGCTAAAGGCCCCAGATATTTAGAGATGGCTGAGGGTTATGTAACAAAAGTTGCAGTTGATGCAGACGATGAAATCATCGGTTATGAATTCGTAAACCTTGGCAAAATGATGGACGCTATCAAAAAAGGCACAGACGCTAACGAGGCTTTAAAAGGCGCTACAGGCACCTACGGCAGAGTTGCAGATGCTGCTAAGATGGTTGATCCCCGTCACGAATAATATATAAGGAGGATTAGTTACAATGGCATTGTTTGAAAGTTATGAAAGAAGAATTGACAATATAAATAAAGTATTGAATGCTAACGGCATTGCTTCAATTGAAGATGCGCAGAAAATCTGTGCAGATAAAGGCATTGACCCTTACAAAATTGTAAAGGATATTCAGCCTATCTGTTTTGAAAATGCTGCTTGGGCATACGTTGTAGGTGCAGCACTTGCTATTAAACGCGGTTGCACAACTGCTGCTGATGCTGCAGAAGTTATCGGTGAAGGTCTTCAGGCTTTCTGTATAGACGGTTCTGTTGCTGACGACAGAAAAGTTGGTCTTGGTCACGGTAATCTCGGTGCTATGCTTTTAAGAGAAGAAACAAAATGTTTCGCATTCCTCGCAGGTCACGAGTCTTTCGCTGCTGCTGAGGGTGCTATCGGTATCGCAAAAAGCGCTAACAAAGTTAGAAAAGAACCCCTGAGAGTAATCCTTAACGGACTTGGTAAACACGCTGCACAGATTATTTCAAGAATTAACGGTTTCACATACGTTAAAACAGAGTTTGACTATGCTACAGGTAAAGTTGAAGTTGTTAAAGAAAAAGCTTACTCCAACGGCGAAAGAGCAAAAGTTAGATGCTATGGTTCTGACGATGTTAGAGAAGGCGTTGCTATTATGCACCTTGAAAGTGTTTACGTTTCT
>JAZSBW010000026.1:0-4934 GCA_045602585.1 Clostridia bacterium | reverse complement strand
AACTTGAGTGCCCAAAAAAACTTGTTGTGCTGCATTATCCTCCGTTTACGGCAGACGGTGAACTAAATGCTGATATTTCAGATATTTTCAATCGTTATTATGTAGGAGAGTGTATTTACGGACACCTTCACGGTGCAGGGCTTAAAAATGCAGTTGAAGGAACATTTTTCGGTGTTAATTACCGTTTAACGTCAGCAGATTTTTTAAATTTTACACCAATTGAAATAAAAATTTAAAAAATTTCAAAAAAAGGGTGGAATTTTTTATAATTTTTTGATATAATGTTATGCTGAATGGTAGTTTACCTAAATTTTACCTAAAATATGAAATTTTATATATTAAGGAGCAAAAGAGATGAAATTAGTAAAGAAAGAAGCAACAGAGAAAAACACAGTAAAACTTACTATCAGTATTGATAAGGAAGTTTTCAACGAGGGTATTAACAAGGCTTATAAAAAACTTGTTAAAAATATCAATATCCCCGGTTTCAGAAAGGGTAAAGCACCCAGAGCAATTATTGAAAAATACTATGGTGAAGCAATTTTCTATGAAGATGCTGTTAACGAAGTATGCCCAGATGCTTACGAGGCTGCTGTTAAAGAGGCAGGTATTGAACCTGTAGACAGACCTGAAATTGACATTGAGTCTATCGGCAAAGGCGAAGACCTCGTTATTACCGCAGTTGTAACTGTTAAACCCGAAGTTAAACTCGGCGAATATAAAGGTGTTTCTGTAGAGAAAACTGTTTATGCTACAA
The DNA here is from genome assembly GCA_045602585.1 of Clostridia bacterium. Taxonomy (GTDB): domain Bacteria; phylum Bacillota; class Clostridia; order UMGS1810; family UMGS1810; genus SIG455. The sequence goes on along the minus strand of JAZSBW010000026.1, from coordinate 4,177 downwards.
CTGATGAAGATGTAGAAAGAGAAATTGCATCAACTCGTGAAAAGAACTCAAGAATGATTACTGTTGAAGACCGTGCAGTTAAAGCAGGCGACTTTACAACAATTGATTTTGAAGGTTTTGTAGACGGTGTTGCATTTGAAGGCGGCAAAGGTGAGGATTATCCTTTAGAAATCGGTAGCGGTCAGTTTATCCCCGGATTTGAAGACCAACTCATTGGTGCTGAAATCGGCAAAGAAACAGATGTAAATGTTACTTTCCCTGAAGAGTACCACGCTGAAGAACTCAAAGGCAAACCTGCAGTATTTAAAGTAACTGTTAAAGAGATTAAAGTTAAAGAACTTCCCGAACTCGATGATGAGTTTGCAAAGGATAACGGCTTTGATACACTTGATGAATACAAGGCATCTATCAAAGAAAAACTCGATAAATCCAATGAAGAGAGAACAACTGTTGAATTCCAGAATGCAGTTATCGAAGCGGTTGCAGAAAATTGTGAAATCGATATTCCCGATTGCATGGTTGAACAGCAGATTGAAAGTATTGCAAGAGATTTTGATTACCGTTTGCAGTCACAGGGGCTTAACCTTGAAAGATATATGCAACTTACAGGTTTGACAATGGACGCTTTTAAAGAACAGTTCAAAGAACAGGCTGCATCTCAGGTTAAATGCAATCTCGTTTTAGAAGCAATTGCTGTTGCAGAAAAAATCGAAGCAACTGATGAAGATGTTGATAAAGAAATAGAAAAAATGGCAACAATGTATAATATGGAAGCAGATAAGGTAAAATCTTTCTTGGGCGATGCTGAGATGGAAAGCATGAAAAAAGATCTTTGCTCACGCAAAGCAGTAGAACTTATTGCTGATGCTGCTAAGGCTAAGAAACCTGCTGCTAAGAAGACAACTGCTAAAAAAGAAGCAGAAGAAAAAGCACCGGCGAAAAAGACAACTACAGCGAAGAAGGCAACAACTAAGAAAGATACAGAAGAAAAAGCACCGGCAAAAAAGACAACCGCTGCTAAAAAAACAACTGCAACAAAAAAGACAACAACCAAGAAAGAAGCAAACAAGGAGGAATAATTAATGAGTTTAGTACCGATGGTCATTGAGCAAACTGCAAGAGGAGAACGTTCGTTTGATATTTATTCGCGTCTTTTAAAAGACAGAATTATATTTTTAAGCGACGAGGTTAACGATGTAACCGCCAGTCTTGTTGTGGCGCAAATGCTTTTTTTGGAAGCAGAAGACCCGGATAAAGACATTAATTTCTACATTAATAGTCCCGGTGGTTCTATAACCTCCGGTATGGCTATTTACGATACAATGCAGTATATTAAATGCGACGTATCTACCATTTGTATCGGTTTGGCAGCGTCTATGGGTTCGTTTTTGCTTTGTGCAGGTGCTAAAGGCAAAAGAATTGCTCTGCCCAATAGCGAAATTATGATTCATCAGCCGCTTCTCGGCGGTTTGCAGGGCCAGGCAACCGATATTAAAATTCACGCTGATCACATAGTATCTACAAGAGAGAAACTTAACAGAATTCTCTCTGAACGTACAGGTCAGCCTATTGAAAAGATTCAGGCAGATACAGAGCGTGATAATTTTATGACTGCACAGCAGGCATTGGAATACGGAATTATCGATAAAGTTCTGGAAAAAAGAGCATAATATAGACTGAATTTTAAATTTTTCGTAGAGGTGTATTGATGAGTAACGAAAAAATGCACTCTGATAAGTGCTCCTTTTGCGGCAGACCTGCCGAGCAAGTCGATGGTATGGTTGCCGGACCCAATGTAAATATATGTAATGAGTGTATCGCACTTTGTAATGATATCTTGTCCAACCAGTATGCGGGTGAAAGCGAGCCGGTAGAATTTGCCGAGTTGCCAAAACCTATGGAGATTAAAAAAATTCTTGACCAGTATGTGATCGGTCAGGATAAAGCAAAAAAAAGTCTTGCTGTGGCTGTATATAATCATTACAAAAGAATCCATATGCCGCAAGACGACGACGGTGTGGAAATTCAGAAAAGCAATGTGCTTTTATTAGGTCCAACCGGTTGCGGAAAAACTTTGCTGGCGCAAACTCTGGCAAAAATTTTAGATGTTCCGTTTGCAATAGCCGATGCAACTTCGCTTACCGAAGCAGGCTATGTGGGTGAGGACGTTGAAAATATTCTTTTAAAACTTATTCAGGCGGCAGACTATGATATTGACCGTGCTGAAAGAGGCATAATTTATATCGACGAAATTGATAAAATCACCAGAAAGAGTGAAAACCCGTCAATCACCCGTGATGTAAGCGGTGAGGGCGTTCAACAGGCACTTTTGAAAATTTTGGAAGGAACTGTTGCTTCTGTTCCTCCTCAGGGCGGACGCAAGCACCCTCAGCAGGAGTTTATACAGATAGATACAACAAACATTTTATTTATCTGTGGCGGCGCTTTTGACGGACTTGAAAAAATCATCGAAAACAGAGTTGGTAAAAAGAGTATGGGCTTCGGCGCTGAAGTTAAGTCTAAAAAAGATGTCAGCAAAACTGATATTTATGGTGAACTTCAGCCTCAGGATTTGCTTAAATTCGGTCTTATTCCCGAGTTTATCGGCAGACTCTCTGTGGTTGTCTCGCTTTCATCTCTTGACAGAGAGGCGCTTATAAAAATCCTTACCGAACCTAAAAATGCACTTTTAAAGCAGTATGCAAAACTTTTTGCCTGCGAAAATGTTGACCTTGAATTTTCTAAGGACGCTCTTGAAGCGGTGGCAGATAAAGCCATTGAACGTCATACCGGTGCGAGAGGACTTCGCTCAATTATGGAAGAAGTTATGGGCGATATAATGTTTACAGTACCATCCCGGGAGGACGTAGTGAAATGCGTTATAGGTAAAAAATGCATTGTTGATGGCTTAGAACCAGCGTTGTATACAAAAAAGGATTTAAAAAATTTGGAACAAAAATCCAATGAATTGCCGGCATAATTGATAGTATAATCTAAATCGCTCCTGCTAATAATAGTTAGTGAAAAGGAGTGATAAAGATGGACAATAAAATTAAAGGTATTAAATGCGTTGCTGAAAAATGCAAATATCACACTGCTGATGATTGCTGTACTGCAAGCGAAATTATGGTGGCAAATCAGTCTGCCTGCACAAGTTGCGAAACAGAGTGTAAAACTTTTATGCCAAAAGACTGATTTAAAAATTAAAAAGTTAATAAAAGAGATTTGCTTAAACCAAAAAACCACCTTTTTCATAAGGTGGTTTTTTTACAACTTATTTATAATATAAATAAAAAAATTTAAAAAAACTATTGACAAATCCCTTTGTGCCTGTTATAATAGCATATGTAATTGACGTGCGGGAGTGGCTCAGTGGTAGAGCGTCACCTTGCCAAGGTGAACGTCGCGAGTTCGAATCTCGTCTTCCGCTCTTGAAAAACCTCGTTCTTGTGAACGAGGTTTTTTGTTTACATATATACCAGAGGTGAATTTTAGTGGACGAACTTATAAAAAGAATAAACGAACTTTATGCCAAATCAAAAAGCGAAGGGTTAACTACTGCTGAAAAAACAGAGCAGGCGGAGTTAAGAATGAAATATATAAAGGCTTTTCGTCAGGGTATGGTAAATACAATGGAAAATGTGTATATTGTTGACGAAAACGGCAATAAGAAAAAAGTGGAAAAGAGAAAGTAATATATGCAGAGAATTTTAAGTTATATGCGCCGTGCTGTTGATGACTATGGTATGATACAAGACGGAGAAAAAATAGCCGTCGGTGTATCCGGCGGTAAAGATAGCGTTACTATGCTTATGGCATTGGCAGCGCTCAGGCGGTTTTATCCAAACAAATTTGAACTTGAGGCAATCACTCTTGATATGGGCTTTGATGGTGCTGATTTTTCGTCTATAGCCGATTTGTGTGAGCAACTGGGCGTTAACTATACTCTTGTGAAAACAGACATTAAAGCGGTGGTTTTTGACATCAGAAAAGAAACTAATCCCTGTGCTTTGTGCGCTAAAATGCGCAAAGGCGCGCTTAATGAAAAAGCGCTTGAACTGGGGTGCAAAAAAGTTGCGTTGGGGCATCATAATGAAGATGTTATAGAAACATTTTTTCTAAGCCTTTTTTACGAGGGCAGGCTCAACTGCTTTTCGCCTGTTACATACCTTGACCG
>JAZSBW010000025.1:0-2476 GCA_045602585.1 Clostridia bacterium | reverse complement strand
TGAATGGTGTTCCTTTTGGTATACAAAACCGATACAAATTTAATATCAAAGTATAATTGAACTCTATACGATAGGGTTCTTTTTTTATGCCAAAATAAAAGCAGAAAGAGAGGAACTGCTTATGTTGAATGATGATGTACTAGAAAAAATATTTTCAAACAAAGAATCACGCAAAGTACCGATAGGGTATCAAGCAACAATGGTTTCAGTATTTGACGAAGTATTAGAAGAGATAAAGGGGGAAAATCCATATGCAGACTTTTCAGCAATATTATCCGATAAACCAGAATTATAATCAGCAGATGCAACCTAACCCGTATATGCAGAGAATGGAACAGTTGCAACAGTTTCAGCAGAGTTTGCAACCGCCTATTCAACAACCGATGCAAAATCAGTTTCCGGCATTGGGAAAAGTTGTAGAAAACATTGATACGGTTAAAACAACAGAAATTCCATATCAAGGTGTTTACTATTTTCCAACGGCAGACGGTAGCACAATTTTTACAAAGCGGTGGTTAGAAAACGGACAGACGCAGATTTTGGCTTTTAAACCGATTTTGGAAGAAGAAACGGTAAATTCTTCAACAAATGATTTGGAATCGGTTCTAGGGGCAAATATGAGCGTTCTAGAGGGTATTACAGAGAGTTTAAACACCTTACATGACAAGATAGATAAAATTTCAAAGCAAAATACAACTTCAAGGGCTAAAAAGGGGGAAGTAGCAGATGAATAATTTTGGAGTTTTGATGCAGGCGGTTAAAAATCCGCAACAGTTTTTACAAAACGCAATGCAAAATACACAGTTGATGCAAAATCCGTTGGCACGTAACGCTATTGAAATGTATCAACGTGGAGATAAAGACGGAATTAATAAAATGGCAGAAAATTTATGCCGTGAACGTGGAATAAAACAAGAAGATGTAATTAATCAAATAAAATCACAGTTTGGATTGTAACATATCAGAGGTTGTGCGCACAAAAACCTAGGTTTCCTCTGTTGTGATAAATAGAAAGAGAGGAAAAATTTATGTTTAATTCAAGTGTACCTTATTCAGTACCAGTTGCACCTATTAGCGGTGGAAATGGCGGTTTAGGCGGTTTCGGGGACTCATGGATTGGTTTAATCATCATTCTGGCATTATTGTTTGGTAATGGAAACGGTTTTGGCGGTTTTGGATTCGGCGGTGGAAACGGCGGTTATTCAGAAGTGCAGAGAGGTTTCGACCAGAATGCCGTAATTAACAAATTAGATGGTCTTACTTATGGTTTAAGTGATTCCACATACGCTTTATCCGGCGCAATCAATACTGGATTTAGTGGAGTTCAGCAGACATTATGCCAAGGATTTAATGGAATTGACAGAGCGATTGCAGATTGTTGTTGCAAAACGCAATCCGAAATAGCAGATGTTAAATACCAGATGGCTACACAGGCTTGCGACACAAGACACGCTATTAGTGATAGCACAAGAGATATTATTGAAAACCAGAATGCAAATTCAAGACAGTTATTAGACTTCCTTGTAAATGACAAGTTAGCAACATTGCAGGCTGAAAATCAGGCTCTTAGATTGTCCGCTTCACAAGCAGAACAGAACGCATTTATCCGTGCTACAATTGACCCTTCTACCGCAGAAGTAATTAGACGCACTGGAAATGAATGTCCAGTACCGGCTTATGTCGTTCCAAACCCAAATTGTTGCTACAATCCTTTTGGATTCGGTTATGGAAGTGGCTACGGTAGCGGTTGCGGTTGCGCATAATGCAAAACAATAATCAAGGATTTTTCGACTTGTTATCTCTATTTTCGGTAGCGTTACAAATAGCGGTCTATGAGGAAACTCAAAGGCAGGCAAGCACCGATGACCTTATGAGGGAATTGCAGATACAAGATGAAAAATACTTTAAGCAGATTATTGCTAATCAAAACAAAATATTAGAAAAACTCGCCGATTTAGGCTGATTAATTACTCTAAAGGGTGGGCGCATTGTCTGCCCTTTATGATTTAGAAAGAGAGGAAAAATATTATGGCTTGTAAAAATGTATGCCGTTTGTGCGACAGATTGATTATTTCCGAGTCGGTCACATTTACCGCAGGAACGGGCTTAATTATTAATATTCCAGAGGGAAGTTATAGAGATAACGAGCGTTATTGTATTGTTGTAGCGCAAGCAATTCCAGATGCAACAACAATTACCGCCCCAGTATTTATTACTATTGGAACTGGAACGGAATTATATCCACTGAATAAATGCGATTGTACGCAGGCTACGGCTTGTTCAATCAGAACCCGTACAAAGTATGCTACAAGAGTAGAAACTAGCGCAACAACGGGTGTATTCAAGTTACTTGGAAACGTTGCTTGTGCACCAAATAACAATTTAAACGCTATTGACGGTACTGCACCGACAGTAGCAGGCGCATAGAAAGGACGGTGGAATATATGCATATTAAACAAAGTCGGAGGCCAAGCGG
>JAZSBW010000024.1:0-2857 GCA_045602585.1 Clostridia bacterium | reverse complement strand
CTGCTTATCGGTATTCCCGGTAAGAGTAACGCTTTTGCAATATCACAAAAACTTGGAATCAGCGAAGATATTATAGAAGACGCCAAATCTCGCATTGCCGGAGAAAATATAAAATTTGAAGATGTTCTTTCAAGTCTGGAGAGCGCGCGTCGTGATACTGAGCGTGAGCGTGACAACGCTTTGGCATACAAGCAGGAAATGGAACTGTTAAAAGACAGAATTGCACATAAAAATAAATCATTAGAGAGCAGAACGGACAAGATAATAGAGGCGGCGCACAAAGAAGCGCAGAAGATTATAGAGGAGGCACGTGCAGAGAGCGAACTTGCACTTGCTGATATTCGTGCCGCTATGAAAAAGAGAGATTTAAAAGAGGCTAACCGTGCCGTTGAGCAGGTGCGCCAGCAGGTAATAGCCGGCGGCAAAAAGCATAATGTAAAATCCGCTCCCAAACCTCAAGCGGGCACTCCGCCAAAGAGTGTTAAACTCGGTCAGGAGGTTGACGTTCCGCACCTTAATCAGCGTGGAACGGTTGTTACTCTGCCCGATGCAAAAGGCAGCCTTATGGTAAACGTGGGCATTATGAAAATGAAACTCAACTTAAACGATTTGCGTATTGTGGAAGAAAAACCCGACAAACCTAAAGGCGGTGCAAAATCGTCTGTCGGCATAAAATCTATGACCGTCAGTACAGAACTCGATATACGCGGTGAAGATGTTGAAAGTGCAATCCTGCTTGTAGAAAAGTTTATAGACGATGCGGTTTTGTCTTCCCTTCACGAAGTACGCATAATTCACGGTAAAGGAACAGGCGCTTTGCGTGCCGGAATACACTCATTTTTAAAACGCCAGAAGCGTGTTAAAAGTTTCCGACTGGGCGGTTTCGGCGAGGGTGATGCCGGTGTAACAATAGCCGAACTTAAATAGTAAAAATACGTTATTTTATACAAACTGACAATTTTTTAACAAAAAATAAAAATATACTTGCAAAATTAGCATAATTGGGGTAAAATAATTATGTATGGTTTAAATTGTTTTATAATTTAACGCATAGATTTTATGCGGGAATGGAGATAATGTCATGAACAAAAAAACTATCGAAGATATTGCCGTAGCAGGCAAAAAAGTTCTGGTTCGTTGCGACTTTAACGTTCCGCTGAACGACGAGAAAAAAATTACTGATGAAAACAGACTCATCGGTGCTCTGCCCACAATCAAATATCTGGTTGCTCAGGGGGCTAAGGTTATCCTTTGCTCACACCTTGGCAGACCTAAGGGCGAATTTAACGAAAAATACAGCCTTAAACCCGTTGCTGCAAGACTTTCTGAACTTTTAGGTCAGGAAGTTAAAATGGCAGAAGACGTTATCGGCGAAAGCGCTGCTAAATGCGTTGCTGAATTAAAAGACGGCGAAATCGTTCTTTTGGAAAACGTTCGTTATCATAAAGAAGAAGAGAAAAACGACCCCGAATTCTCTAAAAAACTTGCTGACTTTGCTGATGTTTATGTAAACGATGCATTCGGTACTGCTCACCGTGCACACGCTTCAACAGCAGGCGTTGCTGCATATATTCCTGCAGTATGCGGTTACCTTATCCAGAAAGAGATTGAAATTATGGGTAAAGCACTCTCTAATCCAGAGCGTCCTTTCGTTGCAATCCTCGGCGGTGCTAAGGTTTCTGACAAAATCGGCGTAATCGAAAACTTACTTGAAAAAGTTGACTACCTCATTATCGGCGGTGGTATGGCTTATACTTTCCTCGCTGCTAAAGGTTACAGCGTAGGTACTTCTATATGCGAAGTTGAAAAACTCGACCTCGCACGCAGCCTTATGGAAAAAGCACAACAGAAAGGTGTTGAACTTCTCCTGCCTATCGAAAACGTAGTTGCGGCTGAGTTCAAGGCTGACGCTGAAAGCAAAATTGTTGCTTCTGAGCAGATTCCTGATGACTTTATGGGTATGGACATCGGTCCTAAAACAATTGAGTTGTTCTCTGAAGTTATCAAAAAGGCTAAAACAGTTATCTGGAATGGTCCTATGGGCGTATTCGAGATGCCTGCATTTGCTAACGGTACTAAAGAAATCGCTAAAGCGGTTGCTGAGGCTGATGCTATCACAATCATCGGCGGCGGCGACAGTGCTGCTGCAGTAGAGCAGTTGGGTTATGCTGATAAGATGACTCACATCTCAACAGGCGGGGGTGCATCACTTGAATTCTTAGAGGGTATTGAACTCCCCGGTATTGCTGCACTTAACGACAAATAATTATACAATTATAAGTATAGCCCTTTTGTATGAAAGGGCTATATTTGAAAATAACTTTTGAGAGGACGATAAAAATGAGAAAAATCACAGTAGCAGGTAACTGGAAAATGAACAAAACTCCTGCAGAAACAGTTAAACTTATAGAAGAACTTAAACCATTGGTTGCAGACGCTAAAAACGATTGCGTTATCTGCGTGCCCTTTACATCTTTGAGCGAAGCGGTTAAGGCTTGCGAAGGCTCTAACATTAAAGTTGGCGCACAGAATATGTATTTTGAGGAAAGCGGCGCTTTCACAGGCGAGATTGCTCCTTCAATGCTTTGCGAACTTGGTGTTAAATATGTTATTATCGGTCACAGCGAACGCAGACAGTACTTCGCTGAAACAGACGAAACTGTAAACTTAAAAGTTAAAAAGGCTTTTGAGCACGACCTTATCCCGATCGTTTGCGTTGGCGAAAGTTTAGAGCAGAGAGAACAGGGCATCACAAACGACCTCGTTTCTATGCAGACAAAAATTGCACTTTTAGGCTTGACTGCTGAGCAGGTTAAAAAAGTTATTATCGCTTACGAGCCTATCTGGGCAATCGGTA
>JAZSBW010000023.1:0-2115 GCA_045602585.1 Clostridia bacterium | reverse complement strand
CACACACGGCAGAGTTTACACACACAAAAAAAGTTAGGTAAAAAGGAGAAAAAAGAAATGGCAAGTCAAAAAATCAGAATTAAACTTATGTCTTATGACACGGAAATGCTCGATCAAGCAGCAGCAAGAATCGTTGAAACGATGAAAAAATCGGGTGCGAAAATCAGCGGGCCTATTCCGCTACCCACCGAAAAGGAAATCGTAACGATCCTTCGTTCGCCCCATAAATATAAAGATTCGCGCGAACAGTTCGAGATCAGAACTCATAAAAGACTTATCGATATCTATTCGCCCAACGTTAAGCTTTTGGACAGCATCCATTTGCCCGCAGGCGTTGATATCAAAATCAAACTGTAATTTATTAAACATTATATAATATATATCGGAGGTGAACTTTATCTATGAATAAAGCAATCATTGGTAGAAAGTTGGGTATGACACAAGTATTTACCCAAGACGGCAAAGTTATCCCGGTTACGGTTATTGAGGCAGGTCCTTGTCCCGTAGTTCAGGTTAAAACTTTGGAAAGGGACGGCTATGCGGCTGTTAAACTCGGTTTTGACGAAGTAAACGAAAAGAAAGTCAACAAACCCAACGCTGGTCAGTTCAAGAAAGCAGGTGTGGCTGCTCAAAGAGTTATGAAGGAATTCAAACTTGAAAATGCAGACACGATGACGGTAGGAAGCGTTGTTACTTGCGACGTATTCGCAGCAGGCGACAAAATCGACGTTTCGGGTATTTCGAAAGGTCACGGTTTCTCAGGCGTTATCAAAAGATGGAATCAACACAGACTTAAAGAAACCCACGGTGTTGGCCCTGTACACAGAGAACCTGGTTCTATGGGCGCAATCAGTAATCCGTCGAGAGTATTTAAGGGAAAGAACTTGCCCGGACATTACGGACATGAAAGCGTGACGGTGTTAAACCTTGAAGTCGTAAAGGTTGACAAGGAAAGAAATGCAATTCTCGTTAAGGGTGCAGTTCCCGGTCCCGTAAAAGGAATCGTCACAATCAGAAACAGCGTTAAAGCGTAAGGAGAAAGAATATGCCAAGTGTTAAATTGTATGATATGAAAGCAAAAGAAGTAGGTACACTTGAATTGTCTGACGCTTTGTTCAATACTGAATATAATGAAGCGGTTATTCATCAAGCAGTAGTTGCAAGACTTGCAAACGAAAGACAAGGCACAAAGAGTACTTTAACTCGTAGCGAAGTTCGTGGCGGTGGCGCAAAACCTTGGAGACAAAAGGGTACAGGTAGAGCAAGACAAGGTTCTATCAGAAGTCCACAATGGATTAAGGGTGGCGTAGTATTCGCACCAAAGTCAAGAGACTTCTCAAAGAAGATGAACGTAAAGGCAAAGGCTGTTGCACTTTTATCAGCACTTTCACAAAAGATTAGAGACGATGAAGTAATCTTTATCGACAAAATCCAAGTGGCAGAAGCAAAGACGAAAGAAATGGCAAAATTCCCCAAAGCGTTTAATTTAGAAAAAAGCGTATTGCTTGTTATGGATGATAGCGACGAAATGGTATTAAGAGCAAGTGCAAACATTGAAAAGATTTCAACAATCCCAGTAGACCAAATCAATACCTACGACGTTGTTAAGAACGCAAAAATCGTGATGTCAAAACAAGCCGTACAACAAATCGAGGAGGTTTACGGAGAATAATGGCTGCACGTGATATTATAATTAAACCGCTACTTTCAGAAAAGAGTTATGCGGGCATAAAAGATAAGAAGTACAGTTTTGTAGTTGCAAAAGATGCAAACAAAACGGAAATTAAACTCGCTGTCGAAGAAATTTTCGGCGTAAGCGTTGAAAAGGTTAATACAGCAATCGTTAGTGGTAAGTTGAAAAGACAAGGTAGATATGAAGGTTATACACCTGATTATAAGAAGGCCATCGTTCAACATAAAAAAGACAGTAAGTCGATTGAATTCTTTGATTCGTTGTCTTAATTTAATTCGGAGGATAGAAAAATGGCTATTAAAAGATATAAACCGACTTCATCAGCACGTCGTTTCATGACGGTAAGTGCTTATGATGAAATTACGGCAAAGAAACCAGAAAGATCTCTCTTGGAAGACCAAAGAAAGAGTGGTGGTAGAAAT
>JAZSBW010000022.1:0-5084 GCA_045602585.1 Clostridia bacterium | reverse complement strand
CATTGAAGAAATGAAATCATAGTAGTTGATTTTTTTGTCATTCAGTTTAATTGCGGATGTAGGGAATTGGAAAATACGGGCATTTAGTTCATCTTCGTTTTCTAAAATAGTTCTCATTATCTTTTCGTCTGCCTGTGGAAGCAAACAACTACCGCAATCAAAAACAGGTGCAATCTCAGATGTTTGAGTTTCATCATCGAACAAAAATCCCCAGTTACCATTGTGCCTGTCGAAATTGCCAAGTAAGGCATCTACTACAAACACATTCCAGAAATGCTCAAGCAATTCTTCGGGACTTACAAATTGTTGCTTTTCTATGGTTTCGAGAACATCGGAAAGCTCTGTTCCTGTACCATTATGTTCAGAGTCAATAACGGTATTTTTTATAGAACAAAAATCATATAAGTTTTTATTTTTATCAGTAAAATCCTTGCATGCACAAACAATTTTCACCTTGCCATTTACAGTAAAGGTTCCAAGTTTTGTTTTTTGTGCTTTTATGCCTATCATATTAAATATACTGCTTGCTATATGCTCGCTAATTGAACTGTTGGTATATGATAATTCTGTTGGCTTTTTATTTCCTGATGGAGGAAACTTAAGCATATATCTTTCACCTTCATATTCTACTGCAATTTTCTTTCCGTTTGCACCATTATATGCTCGACCTATAATTCGCTTACAGTTTGTAAAATCAATTCTATTTGCCATAATGTTACCTCCACAAATATTTCTGCCTTAAATAATCTGCGTGCTCCGGCGTTATCAGTCCATCGCTGATTTCTGCCATATTGATGCTTCCGTAAAGTTCGCCCCAATAGCAATCTATCAAAGTGGAATTCTTTGATACGGCATCTTTGTATACATCCAAATCATGTTGCAGATACGAGGGAAGACCGTACTCATAGGAACGTTCTCTTGAAATAGTTGTCATTCTGTCATCAAGCAGGCTCTCCATAGACACATTTAATACTTTTGCGATTTTATATAATGTTTCTCCGGAACACTTTTCAATGTTTGTTTTACCGCTGCACAATTCACTAAGTGTCGCATGGGGAATACCGGAGAGTTTTGCCAATCGGTATTTTGTCATTCCGATATTACTTAAAATTTCATTTATACTCATTTTCATCACCCTAATACATTCTATGCTATTATTATATCGCTATACCGAAATAAAATCAAGTAATTTTTGAAAATTTAGTTGAAATGCTAAAAACCCTTGTAAGAATGTATCTCACAAGGGTTTTATGATTTTTTTTGCTCTGTCTGTTATATTAGGTTGTAGTTGAGATTGATGTGATTTTGCCGTTTTGCTGAAAGACCCTGTATTTCTGGCTTTTACGCCACTTCGATATAAAAAGTTTCTATGTTACTCTCACTGTATGTACAGTTGATTTGGAAATTCCGAATTTTTTAGCGGCAGCACGGACAGTAGATTTACTTTCTATAATGTAGTTTGCAAGTTCGAGGACTCTTTCTTCAATATAATCTTTCACAAAAACTCACCTCATATAATGGTTTTATACATTTATATGAGGTAAAAATTCAGTTATGATTAAAAAACGATTTGAAAAGGATTTCATATGCTTGATTTTTGTCGAATTTTGTCATATAATTATTATGAAAAATTTTTATAAGAGGTGATTAAATTTTGTTTATATTTATGACATCAACTGACCACCGCAAAACCACATTAAATTTTGACTACTTATACAAAAAATACAGAAACAGCGTATGGGTAATTATATGTACTTACATATGTGACAAAGGGCTTAGGGAAGACGCAATGCAGGAAGTATTTACGAAACTGCATACGCAACTTGGAAAAGAAAGTTTTAAAAGCGAAGCACTGGCACGAGGTTGGCTGAAGCGAGTAACTAAGAACACAGCCATAGATATACTAAGAAAGAATAACACAATGACAGATAAAATTACATTCTATGCAGGCGATGATATTGTAATTACAAACTACGGAGACCCGAAAAGTCCTCAGCCGCTTGACGAGGTGTTAAAGAAAGAACTTGCCGAGCAATTGCAGGATGCACTGGATACGCTAAAGCCGATGCACAAGCAAGTGTTAGAGATGCATTTCTACAATTATCTAAGTGTAAAGGAAATATCACAAAGACTTGGAATTTCGCCGTTTACTGTGTATTCAAGACTAAGTAAAGCAACAAAATGCATGGATAAAGAGATAGATAAATTAAAGAAAAGGGGGCAAGTATAATGACCGATAAAAAACGCAGAGAAGAATATGACGAAATAATAAGAATGAGCATTGAAATGAGCAAAGAAAATGATGGTGAATTAAAAGAACTTACGGACGAAGATGTTATAAAAATGGGTTATGACCTGCCGCCCGACGATATGTACGACAGAATTATAAAAGCGGCAGAAGAAGCACCATTCCGCAAAAAGAAAACGCATATCAAAAAATCTGTTCTTTTAGTTGCAATAATTGCAGTAATAGCAATTGTAGGTGTGGTTTCGGGTGTAAAACATTACTCTTTTGATATTGATGGCGAAGTAACCGAAAATGCAATTGAATTCCGAGGTACAAACAAAAACGATTATGTTTACAAAGCAGATGAAATTGCGGCATACAAAAGCGCAGAAGACGCTTTAGGTACACCAATACTAAAACCGACATATCTGCCTGAGGGATTTAAATTTGATAGAATTAAACTCTATCCTAATGACCGCATTATTTTAATGTATAAAAGTATAGACAAAAGTATTAAATTAACACAAAAATCTTTAAGAGATTCAATAACTTCAGGTAATATTTCAGACACTAAAAATGGAGATTCAGCAAGTATAGAAATTAATGATAATATAATCTCCTTAGCAACATATCAGCAAGAAAATACAAATATTATTTGGACAAGTGCAACATGGTCAAATGAAAATATAATGTTCAATGTAGATACAAACTGCAATAAAGACGAGCTTGAAAAATTTATTAAGAATTTAAAGTGATTTTTTAGGCACCACCAAAAGGATTATACCGATAAAAAGGTATAATCCTTTTTTATTTTCGCCAAAACGTGACAAAAAAGTGGAAGTAATCCGTTATATAAAGTAGCAAGGGGGTTAAAAATTTTTTATATAACGGAGGAAAAAATATGAAAAAATTAAAAACATTAGCACTACTTTTAGTTTTTGTTCTTTGCTTCCAGTCAGTTGCATGCGCAGCATCAGTACAGCCAAGAGGCAGATACTTGCAGGGTGGAGGTTGCACAATATCACCTGGTGCAGGATATGTATTAGTTGATGCTCATACAGACGCATTTGATGATGTAAGCACAATTAAAGTAACACTTTCAATACTTAAAGAAGTATCACCCGGTGCATTTTTAGAAATCTGGACAGACTCAGCAACAAATTATAACGATTTTGAAGTAACATATACAACAACAAGAGTAAATGTAGACCCCGGTTATCGCTATATGGTTGAAGCGGTACATACAGTTACACATAACGGTGTGACGGAGAGCAACACCTCTGACACCGATCCTGTATACGTATATTATCCATAATACCATTAAAATAATTAAATAATTTAACCTATTACCCCCGAAAATCGCAGGCATTGTTTGGAGGTGGAAACATCTCCAAACGTGCTCTTAATTAAAAAATAATCGATATCATCAGGAGGACATATCTATGACTCATTCGTATAAAGAAAGCATTAAACCATTTTTACACGACGAAGTTGTATCAACAGTAGAAAGTCTTAACTTAACACAGGAGCAGGCAGCAGAAATACTCGGAATAGAGCCACGCACATATGCATACTTTAAAGCGGGCAAAACTACCTTCAGCGCAACAACTTTGCTGATGTATCTTTCGCGCCTTTGTAATAATCACGAAGAGTTTTTTGATGCACTCAAAAAACTTATTGATACAATAGAAGAATATTAATCTCCATTGCTACAGTTTGCGATTATACAAAATAACCGCAAACTGATATAAGCAACAGATTTTTTTACACGCAGGAATGAAGGAGTTCGTTTTGCATATCGCTGATTACATCGCCGATGTGGACAGGGTCTACATCATTTTCGTTGCACATACGTACCAGTTTTTCTGCGTGGCTCTTTTCTGCAAACACATCGGGAATGAACTGTACGGCAACTCCGTTCTCCAATATCTCTATGCCGTATGATGTGTCGATACCCGCGGTGTGCTCCTTTAAGCAGTATTTGATATTTTCCATTTTTTGTCACCTCCTTTTTAGCGGAATATTAACATTGTAACACTAAAATTCAACTGCTTAAATGAAATACATTTCCAAAATTCGACAAAAAAATACCGTAAGCGCAATTTTTTGCGTTACGGTTATTTTTATATTTATATTTATATTTGTTTTGAATATATACATCCGCAATAGTTCTGTCTGTACAGATTATACTGTGCAGAAAGTGTGCAAGAGCGTTTGTACCCCTCGCCTTTTTTAAAGTCGGAGCACAAATATTTTACTCCGTACTTATCTGCAAGTTCCAAGCCGATTTCGTTAAGCCATTGCGCATTTTTATACGGGCTTATAGAAAGCGTTGTAGTTACATAGTCATATCCATTTTCCTTTGCGTACACAACGGTTTTTTCAAGACGCAAACGGTAGCATTTAGCACACCTTGCTCCGCCCTCAGGGATAGTTACCATCCCTTTTGCAATATTTTCAAACTCAGAATTATCATATGGCGGTGCAATAATTCTAATATCGCTTAAATTCATTTCGGCAGTTAATCTCTCTAACTCCTCTAACCGAAACGTAAATTCGCTTTCGGGAGATATATTCGGATTGTAGAAAAAGAGTGTGATTTCAAAAACATCGCACAACTGCTCTAAAACCGCACTCGAACACGGCGCGCAACAAGCGTGCAGTAGCAATTTCGGTTTTACACCTGCTTTTTTGATATTTTCTATTTCTGCATCCATTTTAAGTTTATAGTTTACTTTCATTATATATTCCTCTACAAATGACACTTTTCAAAAAAGTTTGTAGGGGCAGATGCCCACATCTGCCCGATGATATTGTTAATTTCGGGTCGATGTAGGCATCGACCCCTACATTTTTC
>JAZSBW010000021.1:0-2480 GCA_045602585.1 Clostridia bacterium | reverse complement strand
TGAAAGACAACGGAATAGATTTTTTTGCCGTATCCGAAGTAGAAGAGGCAAAAACACTTCGTGATGCCGGTTTTGATAACGATATTTTGCTTTTGACTGCAACTGCGGTTGAAGAGGACATCAAAACTTGCCTTGATTTGGGTGTGATTCTCTCTGCCGGCTCTGCTGAAGCATTTGAAAAAATCTCTGCCCTTGCCGGTGAAACTTCCGCACGAGTGCATCTTAAAATAGACACGGGATTTGGAAGATTCGGCTTTTCGTGCGATGATATCGACAGTGCAATTGAGTGTATAAAGAAATATGATAATATAAATGTCGAGGGTGTATTTTCGCACTTTTCATTTTCGTTTTCCAATAAAAGAGCAGATGTTCAGCTGCAGTACGACAGATTTTTAAATTGCATAGAAAAACTTGAATGTGCAGGTATAACAAATCTTTTAAAACATATATGCAATTCGTGTGCGTTTTTGCAGTATAAAGATATGCATTTAGACGCTGTGCGTGTAGGCTCTGCGTTTTTGGGAAGACTTCCGCTTAATAACAATTACGGCTTGAAACGTATAGGTACTATGCGCTCGAATGTTATAGAGGTTAAAACTTTGCCCTCAGGTTACCACGTAGGCTATGCCAATACGTATACTACAAAAAAAGAAACTAAGATTGCCGTTGTTCCAATTGGCTATAAAGACGGCTATGGCGTGGAAAAAAGCCGCGATACTTTCAGGTTTATGGATATTCTGCGTTATATGTATAACGATTTTCGTACACTTGGAAAGAAAAACACAGTAAATATTTGCGGGAGGTCATATCCGCTTATCGGCAGAATAAGTATGTATAATATAATTGTAAATATAACCGGTGCCGATATCAAAGTAGGGGATATAGTTGAAACCAATGCAAATCCCATACTTGTAAGCAAAGATGTTGAAAGAGTTTATGAATAATATCTGAAAGGTGATTGTATGTCTTTACCGATAAATGAGGGTATATCAAAATATGTATCAAAGGGCAGGATATCATTTTCTATGCCCGGTCATAAAGGTAGGGGCATTATTGACGGCAAAAACCTTTTTAAATTAGATGTTACTGAACTTGACGATACTGATAATATGCTCTCACCACAAAGTTATATTAAAGAAAGTCAGAAACAACTTTCCGATATTTACGGTACAGTGAGTTCACATTATCTGCTCGGCGGTGCAACAAGCGGGATATATTCTATGATTTCACTTGCAGTCGGCGAGGGGGATAAAATTATTGTAGACAGGTTTTGCCATAAATCTGTTATAAATGCAATAATACTGCGCGGCGCTATCCCTGTTTATATAACATCCGAATACAATTATCAGTTCGGTTTTACTGGCGGTATTTTGCCTGCTGAAGTTGAAAGTGTGGCAGAGTCTAACCCAGATGCAAAGGCGGTTATCATAACATCTCCCACATATTATGGTACGGCAAGCGATGTTGCATCTATTGCAAAAATTGTGCATAAAGCAGGTATGCTTCTGCTAATTGACGAGGCTCACGGTGCACATTTTCATATTTCGGACGATTTTCCTGATAATGCCATTAAATGCGGTGCAGATATGTGCGTACAGAGTATACATAAAACTATGAGTGCTTTTTCGGGCGGTGCGCTTTTGCATATAAATATAGATAAATTCCCTATATGGCAGATTGAAGAAGTACTTTCTTTGTATCATACATCAAGTCCGTCTTATGCGGCATTGTGCGTTTTAGAGGCATCGGTTTTAAAGTATAAGGAACTTAAAAAACGTTATGCCTCTATACTGTGTGAGATTGATAAATGCCGCGCGTTAGTAAATGACCAATCCAAAGCGTATTGGGTAGGGGAAGAACTTTTGGGTGGTTGTGCAATACACGCAATGGACAAAACAAGAATAGTAATCAATTTTTCAAAACTGCCTGTTACAGGATATGCCGTTGCAGATATATTGCGTAAAAAATATAAAATAGAAGTTGAAATGGCAGATGCAAACAATATTGTGTGCATAGCAACTGCGTATAACAAGCCGTCCGATATCAAAACCCTTGCAAAAGCAGTTATGTCTATAACTAAAAAAATGCCGTTAAAGCATAATAAATCTGACGATTTTAAATTAAGCGCACCACGAATTGTAACCACTCCGCGCAAAGCAGTTTTGTCACCTTGTGAAACTGTGGATATGTCGCAGGCGGTGGGCAGAGTTGCACGGACAATAGTTTGTAAATATCCACCGGGAGCACCGATTTTAGTTCCCGGAGAAGAAATTCTGGCAGACCATATCAAACTTATTGCAGATACACTCGATATGGGTGGTACAATAACCGGTATTGAAGACGATTATAAAATAAATGTACTTAAATAATTAAAAAAAATTTTGAAAAAACTATAGACATATTGAAAAAAACGTGATATACTATATAGCGTTGGTCGCTCTTTTGTATAAAAGAGCGCTGATGCTGATGTAGCTCAGTAG
>JAZSBW010000020.1:0-3197 GCA_045602585.1 Clostridia bacterium | reverse complement strand
TACCATTTTCCTCTATATCGGTTTCGCCGCCTGTATTTTCGCTATCAGGGGTTTCACCCTCCAACGCATTTTCAGCCTCTACCTCTTCGGGTGTTTTGCCATGCTGTCCATCACAATAAACTCGCGGTGCATTATTCTTATCGTAATATCTTGTTACGGCGGTGCTGTTGCCCTCATCATCAAAGCAATCCTCTGTGGAAAGCAAACCCGTTACAGAGCACACGCTTATGCCCGTTAAACCGCTTGGACGGCTAAACCGTTCACCGTTTAACCCCTGATGTGCTTTTGTCATAACCTTTCGCCATAATGCAAGCGCAGGGTTTGATGCAAACGACGGCAACTGACTGTGGCTATCATAACCAACCCACACAGCACCCACATAGTGCGGTGTGTAGCCTACAAACCATCTGTCGGTATCGTTATCAGTTGTACCTGTTTTACCTGCGGTATCCATACCCGATATGCCCGAGCCTGCCGCTGTTCCGCTTGAAACTACGCCTTTTAACAGTTCATTTACATAAAAAGCCGTAACCGACTTAAACGCAGTATTGCGCTTCTGTTCCTTTACAAGCACAGTTTTGCCGAGGTTATCCTCTACCCTTGTATAAAAGGTCGGCTCTATATACAAACCGTCATTTGGGAAAGCGGAATATGCAGATGCCATCTCAAGCACCGTTACACCCTTGGTAAGTCCACCAAGCGCCAATGTAGCCAACGCGCGGTCTGTATATGTTTTACCATCTCGTTTTTCACTTGAAATAAGTGTTGAAAAGTTAAGACGGTTTGTCATATAATCAAACGATTTATCAATAGTAAGTTTCTGCAACACCTTAACCGCAGGTATATTTGCAGATATATTAACTGCTCTGCGAACTGTCATATCGCCGTAAAATCCGTCGTAATGGTTTTTAGGTGACCAGCCGCCGATGGATATCGGCTCGTCAGTAACAACGGAATCGGGTGTTATAAGCCCCAAATCAAGCGCAGGCGCATACACAGAAAGCGGCTTTATAGTCGAACCCGGCTGACGTGTGGATTGTGTGGCACGGTTTAAACCTCGGCTTAATGTCTTTTCTCCTCTGCCCCCGACAATCGCTTTTACATATCCGGTATCAGGCTCGGTTATTACCATAGCCGCCTGCGGACGCTCTTTTCCGCCAACAGACGGAAAATTAGATTCATTTTCAAAAACGTCTTCGGCATAATCCTGAACCTCTTTATTAACAGTTGCATAAATTTTTAACCCGCCGTTATACACCATATTGGTGGCTTCGTCTTCTGTATAATCATACTCTGCACAAAGGTCTGCTATAAGTTCTTCTACAATGGCATCGGCAAAGTACGACTGGCTTGTGCCATTGTTCGTATCGCCTTTTTCAAACTTGAGTTCCTCGGCAATTGCCTCGTCGTAATCTTCCTTGGAAATATACTCAAGTTCAAGCATTTTACCGAGCACAATACGCTGTTTTTCTATATTCTTTTCTTTATTTTGGAAAGGGTCATAAAGTGCAGGGTACTGAGTAATACCCGCAATCGACGCAGACTCGGCAAGGGTGAGTTCGTTTACAGATTTATTAAAATACACCTGTGCTGCCGCCTCTACACCGTTACAACCCTGACCTAAATATATGGAGTTTAAATAGAGTTCAAGTATCTGTTGTTTGGAAAGTTTAGTTTCAACCACAAGCGCGCGTATGATTTCCTTTATCTTACGCATATACTTTCTGTCGCGCTCGCCGGTTAAGTTTTTAACCAACTGTTGTGTAATGGAACTGCCGCCATAGGTAGAGCCGCCTTTGAACACCTCGTTCAAAACCGCACCCGTTGTACGCTTCCAGTCTACACCGTGATGGCTCATGAAACGCTGGTCTTCTATAGCAATAAAGGCATCTTCCAGATAGTTTGGAATGGTATCGATATCCGCCCAAATTCTGTTGCCGCCGGAAGACAGATATTCAAACTCCTCCCACTCGTCCGTTTCGGGGTCATGCCAGTATACAACGCTAGTGAGTTTTAAATCAAGGTCGCCGTGTGAGTCGCCAAACGAAAAATCTATTCCGCTTGCAACCCATGCAACAAATGCTATAGCCGCCACTACCATTACGATAAGTACATATACAACAATCTTCTTAATATTCAATTTTTTCTTTTGCTTTTCAGGGGCTTGTGCTCTGCGTGCCATATAAGCGCCTCCCTATTTTTTCTTATTCATCATAATTGTACCACAAATTTATTAAAATGTATATTACAATTTAAAAACATTTTCTTGCATATTATTTCACATTATGGCAAATGATATTGATAAAACATCTGCTTTAAGAGGATTTTTACAATGAACAAACGCTTGTATTTTAAAATATGTTCTATCGCCGTAGGCAGTTTTCTGATATTATGGTCAGCAGCATTTACTATATTTATGCTTAAAGACCGGAATGAAGCAGAATCCGACATTCCACAACACGTAGCGGAAAATGTCCAGAAAACCGTACAGAGCGCCACGCTTAAACATTACCTTGCAAGAGCAGACGGCAATAAAGTAGCAGTTTACGAGGTATACACAAACGGGTTTGAAAAATTAATCAGTATGCCCGACATCAACCTTGCGCTTATCCCCGAACAGGACAGACAGAGTTTTGAAAGCGGTATAATATTAGCAGACAAAAGTGCGTTGGCATCGTTGATTGAAGATTTTACAAGTTAAAAAAGAGTGGTTAAAAAACCACTCTTTTTTGATTACCAATCTAAATCGTATAAAACAACTTCGCCAGATTCAAGCGACTTTTTTATGTCTATTATACGCTGATTAAGCGAGCCGCGAAAACGCATATTATTCTGACGGTTATTTTTTTCAAATCTGCCGTCAACAAGTACATCGCATTGCTCAAGCAGCACCTTTTTTTCGGGGTCGGCTATTATCTGCTCAAACGTATAACCGCTGTAAACCCAAAAGTTTTTTCCGGTGTTTTCACGGATATATTTTGCTAAAAACGCCAGTTCCCTCGACTGTTCAAACGGCTCGCCACCGCTGAACGTTATATTGGTTAAACTGCTTTTCGTAAGGTCTTCGTACACACTTTGCAATGTTACTATTCTGCCGTTGGCTCTGTCCCACGTTTCGGGGTTATGGCAACCATCGCAACGGTGCGGACAGTAGTTTACAAACAAAACATCTCTGAAGCCTACACCGTCAACTGCAG
>JAZSBW010000019.1:0-7935 GCA_045602585.1 Clostridia bacterium | reverse complement strand
CGTATGTTAGCAAATCCGCGTCTTATGTGGCTTGTTAATAATAAAAACAGGCTACAGGCGTTTATATGCAACGCGAATAAAAAACTTAAGATGTCGGTGCTTATATCCTCTATAGCCTATTGGTTTTATAATGGGGATATTACACCTAGTAACTTTATAACCGCTATACGTAAATTAAAAAAGCGGAGTACAAGCAAGGATATGACCATCGACCATCTAGACAACGATATTTATAATAATTGTAAATATAATTTGTCCGAGATGACTAGAAGTGAAAACATATCCAAGCCAAATAGCCAAAAATGTTTTAGACATATTTTTAGGCTTGATATGGCGTATACTGGAGATAAATATATATTGCAATTTAAGTACATCGCCAACAAAAAAATAATGGTGATATATTACACTTGCAATTCGCCTAAAGAATTAATAGAGCGTATAAAATATTTAAAATCTCACAAATGGGTGATACGCCATAAAAGAGAGGGGGAAATCCTAGACACGGAAACCTTTTATATAAAAAAGAATTTTCCATTTATTGATGTAATTTGCACCGATAAAAACGGTGCTGAAATACAGAAGCGGATTATAGAAAACTGCCAAAAATAGCGGTGGTTAATGCTTTTTTATAGCATAAATATATTTTTATATAAAAAAGTCTAGAACTTGTTTTTTTGAAATACACCTATTGAAAAATAAAGGGATAAAGCGTTCAAAATACATAAAAAAATGTCGCGAAAAAGCGTTAATAAACGGCTTTTTAAAAATATAATAATATTTTTTATGCAAAAATTGTAAACATAAAATCCGTAATCATGGTAAACAATGTAATATTTTATTTAATAGATTATTAATAAAAATAATTTGGTAAATTTATATTGTTAGTTTGTCTGTGGTATGTTATAATATAAAAACTATATTGTGCGCTACAGACAGAAAGGAGTAACATGGCACACAACAGAAAAGATAAACGTAATAGGGTGCTTTACAAAGGCGAATACCAACGGGCAAACGGAATGTATGAATACAGATACACCGATGCGAAAAACATACCGCGTTGCGTTTACTCGTGGAGATTAAAACCCGAGGACAGCACACCATACGGAAAGAAAGAAACCCCATCTTTGCGTGAATTAGAGCGCGTTGTTATACGGGACAAACAAGACGAAATAGACACAATAAAAGCCAAAAAAACGTGTCTGGATGATTTTTTTAATGAACACATTAAAGAAAGACCTCTAAAACAATCTACAAGGACAAACTATAGATATATGTATGATAAGTACGTTAGTGATGTGCTAGGGCATAAAAAATTATCAAGTATAAAATATAGTGATATAAGAAGATTGTATAACTCGTTGATAGACGATAGAGGGTTTAAACCAAATAGCATGGAAGTAATACATACTATTTTGCATCCCATTTTTGACGTTGCCGTACGTGACGATTTAATTAGAAAAAATCCAACTGACGGGGTCATGCTTGAAATTAAATCGCGTAGGGATTGGTATAAACCAAAAAGGCTAGCATTGACTATAGAGCAACAGGGCGCATTTATCGACTACTTATCAACCTCAAATACGTACTGCCATTGGCTACCCTTGTTTATTTTCTTTTTGGGTACAGGATGCAGAGTTGGTGAAGTTATAGGAATACGCTGGCAAGATTGCGATTTTGAAAAAAATCTAATATCTATAAACCATAATTTAATATACCGCTTACAAGATAGCGGAAAGTGTGAATTTCATATAACAACGCCAAAAACAAGGGCGGGAACGCGCATAATACCGATGTTTAAAGAGGTAAGAGAAATACTGATAAAAGAGTATGAATACCAAAGGTTAGAGGGATTTAATCATACGGAAATAGATGGTTATAGTGGTTTTATATTTAAAAATCGATTTAATGAGGTATATAGTCCCCATTGCATAAACAGAGGTATTGCTAGGATTTGTCGAGATTATAACGCCGAGGAAACAAAGCGGGCAGAAAAAGAGGATAGAGAGCCTGTACTATTACCGCATTTTACGGCGCATAATTTACGACATACATTTTGCTCTAGAATGTGCGAAAACGAGAGTGACAAGGTTAATTTAAAAGTCATTCAGGAAATCATGGGGCACAGTAGCATTGATACGACACTTGACGTTTATACTGATTTGACTACACAAATTAAGCAAGAAGCATTTGCGAGTTTGCAAGGTAAAATTAAACTGTCCTAGTGTTTGTATTAAAATAACTATTTACCAAAAAACGTACCAAAAATTTTGGTGTTGTGTTGCAATAAATGGTACAATAGAAATCATGTATAAATACATAAATTACACCATATATTGTGTCTATATGAACTTAAAACCACAAAATCCAATGTGTATGTGTTGTTTTTAGATATTTCAATATTTAATCCCAACAATGAAGCCAATCTCCAATGAATGAGTTTGCTTTGCAAACGAAATGAATTGAGAGCGAGCAAAAAGGCATACTAAGTATGCCGCGAGCGCGAGATGGCGAATGCAAGCGAAGCGAGGATTGTAACCTTTGTGAAAATAAAGCAATCCGAGCGAAGTCGCAGAAGCCAATCTCCAATGGCTAATAAAAAGCAAAAACGAAAAGCCTTTACATACGTAAAGGCTTTTCAATTGTTTAAATTTGCAAATCATCCATCTTTTCTTTTAGTTGATATCCTATTTTAGCGCCTGCAAGTAGACCGATTTCAAAATAAACCTCCTGATATACAGATGCCAGATTAAAGAAGTATCCGCATATTTCGTCAAATTCTTCAATACTAGTATACCGTTTTTCAAAAAATGATATTGCATTTTTTTCGGCTTGCTGGATGCGTTCGGTATATGATTTTTCGTCTTCTGCTTTTAAAAGTTCTCCACCGTACAACAAAAATGTTTTGATGTCCTCAGTTTTTGCACGGTTCAATAGATTTTTAATGTCCATATGTAATCTCCTCTGATTGTTCTGTCGCGCGCAAAAACAGTATATCGTATATTTTCGTAAAAAGCAATGAAATGTATTGCAAAATAATCTTGACAATACAACAAGAAAGTTATATATTTGTATAAGCATAATCGAATTTTTATATATAAACAGAGATGTGATAAATATATGGATAATAAAGAAAAATTAATAAAAATGTATGCGGGTAAGGAAAAAAAGAAAAAGAGTATAGAGGAACTCTGTAATTCCATTGAAAATGAATTTTCTGGAGAACCATTTGATTTCAATTTGATTAGTCCAATCAGCAGAAAAATTATGATTGAGAATATCAAGATATGCATTCAATGTCATATGTTGAATGTTGACGTTGACGTTGACTCTTTAGAGTTTATTGCGTATTCTATTCCCAAAACCGGTAAAGGTGCGCAGTATTATAATTACAATTTTGTAAGTGCAAATATAGAAAAACATAAAGATGAAATCTATGTTATTTTGGTTAAAGGATTAGATTACTATTTAAGTTGTAATTGCCCCAAACTGTTTCTTGATATTGCAATTGAAAGAGGTATTTCTGAGGAAGATAAACGCAATAAAACTGATTTTTATTTTGAATACTTATCACGCATTGAAGCATTGGAAAATAAATGGTATTAAAGTATAATTGTAAAACAAAAAACAGGGATTTTTAAAAATCCCTGTTTTTTTTCTAATCGTCCTTTTTTGTTAAAATATACAAGCACAATATCCCTGTACCCACAACTATGCAGCAATCTGCAAAGTTGAACACGGGAAAATCAATAAAAGTTGCTTGTATCATATCCACCACATAGCCGTAGCAAATTCTGTCTATCAGGTTGCCTATAGCGCCCGCACCGATAAGCGCAGCAGACCATTTAAAAAGTCTGGATTGCGGCTTTGTTTTGATTATATATACACAAAGTGCCGCAAGCACTGCGATGGTTACAACAACAAAAATCCATCTGGCATTTTGCATTATGCCGAACGCTGCACCTCTGTTTTCCACATATGTCAGCGACAAAACTTTTGGTATCAGCACTATGCTTTCAATCGGTTTTAAAAGGTTGATTGTCAGAATTTTTGTTATGCGGTCGAGTATAATTAAGGCTATACAAAGAGCAATCATCATGACAATTTCTCTATACCTTTCTTAACTCTGGCGATAGTTTCGTCTTTGCCGAGGATAGCCGCCAAATCCACACCGCCGCCGGGGGTAAATGGCAATCCGCTTATTGCAACACGCAACGGCCAGAGGATAATGCCGTTTTTAACTTCTAACTTTTCGATAAGTTCAAAAAGTGCGTTATGGATATTATCAAGTGTCCAATCTTCAATACCCTCTAAAACAGGCAGAATAGCCTTTAAAGACTCTAAAGAGTTTTCGGGATTGGTTTTCATTTTCTTGTGAGTATAAAGTTCGTTATCATACTCGGGAAGTTCGTCAATAAACGTAAGTTGGTCGGCAATATCGGTAAATTTTTCAACCCTTGCGTGCAGAAGTGCGCAGATTGCGTTCATATCAATATCTGTACGTTTAACTGTCTCTTTAATGTAGGGCATAGCCTCTTTAGCAAAATCCTCTTCGCTCATTTTACGGATATACTCGCCGTTCATCCACGAAAGTTTTTTCTCGTCAAATATAGCGGGAGATTTGCTTATACCGCTTATGGAGAAGTGTTCAATCAACTCGTCCATAGTGAATATTTCCTGCTCGCCGCCTGGGCTCCAGCCGAGGAGTGCAACGTAGTTTACTATAGCCTCTTTAAGGTAACCTTTGTTTATAAAGTCCTCGTAAGATGCGTCGCCCTCGCGTTTGCTGAGTTTTTTGCCCGAGTCTTTCATAACGGGTGAAACGTGTATATATTTAGGGATTTCCCAACCGAATGATTCGTATATAAGGTTGTATTTGGGTGTGCTTGAAAGGTACTCGTTACCACGGATAACGTGGGTAATGTTCATCAGGTGGTCGTCTATAACATTTGCAAAGTTGTATGTGGGCAGACCGTCTGATTTTAAAAGCACGTTTTCGTCCAAGATTGCATTATCTACTGTGATGTCGCCAAAAATCTCGTCGTGGAAAGTGGTTTTGCCGTGTGGGTCAATCTTCTGGCGGATAACGTAGGGGATACCTGCATCAATTTTTTCCTGAATTTCTTCTTTTGAAAGACCTTTGCAGTAGCCGTCGTATTTAGGGGTGATGCCCTTTGCGGATTGTGCTTCTTTTAATTTATCAAGTCTTTCTTTATCGCAGAAGCAGTAGTATGCGCCGCCGAGTTCAACCAGTTTTTCGGCATACTCTTTGTAAAGTCCTCTGCGCTCACTCTGGATATATGGGCCGTATTCACCGCCAACGTCGGGACCTTCGTCGTGGATAAGACCTGTGTCTTTCATTGTTCTGTATATAAGGTCAACTGCGCCCTCAACGTATCTTTCCTGGTCGGTATCCTCTATACGAAGTATAAAGTCGCCGCCCTCATGCTTTGTAAGTAAGTATGCATACAAAGCAGTTCTGAGGTTTCCTATATGCATATAACCCGTTGGGCTGGGTGCAAATCTTGTTCTTATTTTTCCGCTCATATTTTATACCTCTCTAACTTTAGCGATTGCTTTTGCAACTGCATCGGCTACTGTCAACTCTTCCATATTGCCCGATGCACGCTCTTTATATTCAACTATGCCGTCAGCGGCTTTTTTACCAACTGTAATTCTTAAAGGATAACCGATTAAGTCAGCGTCTTTGAATTTAACACCTACACGCTCGTTACGGTCGTCCAAAACAGCCTCAATGCCGTTTGCAATAAGTTCGTTGTAGATTTTTTCGGCAAGTTCTGCCTGTGCGGCATCGTTTGAATTTACGGGCACAACTGCCACTTGGAAAGGAGCAACGCTTATCGGCCAGATAATGCCGTTTTCGTCTGAGTGCTGTTCGATTATAGCGGCTAAGCATCTTGAAACACCTATACCGTAGCAACCCATAATAAGTGTCTGGTCTTTGCCGTTTTCGTCGAGTACTGTGCAACCCATAGCCTCAGAATATTTTGTACCGAGTTTGAATATATGACCAACTTCTATACCTCGGCAGGTTTTAATCTGTGCCTTGCCGCATACGGGGCAGATATCGCCCTCGGTGATGTTGCGGAAATCACCTATAAAGTCAGGTGTAAAGTCACGCTCGATATTTACGTTTTCAAAGTGGTAGTCGCCCTCGTTTGCGCCTACAACCATATTTTTCATACACGCAATTTCGTTATCTGCGATTATCTCAACTTTTTCTTTTAAGCCTATAGGACCTGCAAAGCCTACGGGTGCGCCCGTTATGCGCATAACATCTTCAGCAGATGCAAGTTCCAGTTCAAGTGCGCCAAGGTGATTTTTAAGTTTTGTTTCGTTAACCTCTCTGTCACCGCGAAGCATAACTGCAACGCATTTGTCGTCTGCACGGTAGATAAGTGTTTTTGCAAAGTGCTTTGCATCTGTGTTAAGGCTTTCGGTAAGTTCTTCTATAGTTCTGCTGTTGGGTGTGTGGATTTTGTTCATTTCAAGTATTTCAGCAGAGTCTTTTTCACCCGCTACGCATTGTGCCTTTTCCTCGTTTGCACAGTATCCGCATGAGCAGTAAGCGATTGTATCTTCACCAATTTCAGACTTAACCATAAATTCCTGTGAGCCCGAACCGCCCATTGCACCTGAGTCTGCATCAACTGCAAGGTAGTCAAGGTCCATAGCGTCAAAAATCTCGCAATAGGCATCGTACATATTTTTGTATGATGCATCAAGCCCTGCCTGATCACGGTCGAAAGAGTAAGCATCTTTCATAATGAACTCACGGCTTCGGATAACACCAAATCTTGGACGGCGCTCGTCACGGTACTTGGTTTGAATCTGGTATAAAGTTACGGGCAACTGCTTGTACGAATGAATGTTGTTTTTAACTGTGTCTGTAAAAATCTCCTCGTGTGTGGGGCCTAAGCAGAAATCCCTCTGTCCTCTGTCTTTTAAGCGGAACATATCCTCGCCGAAAACTTCCCATCTGCCCGATTCCTCGTAGTATTCTTTAGGAAGCAGAGCGCTCATTAAAAGTTCCTGTGCGTTATGGTTGTCCATACCTTTGCGCACGATATTTTCCACTTTTTTAAGCGCGCGCAATCCAAGCGGCAGATACGAGTATACGCCTGAGGCAAGTTTCCTCATAAGACCAGCCCTGAGCATCAACTGATGGCTTGTAATCTCCGCCTCTGCGGGAACATCGCGCAGGGTGGGTGCTAAGTATTTTGATAATTTCATTATATATGCAACCTTTCTTTATAGTTTTCTGCATTATATTTCACATTATAGTATATATTATTTTTGTGTTTTGCGCAATAGTTATTTATACAATTTTAATATTGTATTTTGCGCTAAAATATATTAAAATATATAAGATGTAGTGTTTTTTTGAAAGGATTTGATTTGATAATGAAAAACGCATGGAAAAATATTAATGATAAAAAACTTGTTCTCGCCTTTTCAGACGGGTATATAGATTTTTTGAATATCGGTAAAACAGAACGCGATTGCGTAAACTTTGTAAAAGGTATGGCAGAGGAGCAGGGATTTAAAAATATAGATACCGTGTCAACATTAAAAGCAGGCGACAAGGTGTATAAAATCAATCGTGGTAAAAACATCATTCTGGCACGTATCGGAAGCGATGATATTATAAGCGGTACAAACATTATTGCCGCACATATAGACAGCCCCCGTCTTGATTTAAAACAGAATCCGCTTTACGAGGATTCTTCGCTGGCACTTTTTAAAACTCACTATTACGGCGGACTTAAAAAATATCAGTGGACTGCAATACCGCTTTCACTAATCGGTGTTGTTATAGATGCTGACGGAAATACAGTTAACGTGAATATCGGTGAGGACGAGGGCGACCCCGTTTTAACCATAACAGACCTTCTTCCGCACCTTGCGTCCGACCAG
>JAZSBW010000018.1:0-3622 GCA_045602585.1 Clostridia bacterium | reverse complement strand
AATGCCTAACCGCAGAATGAAAGACGATACTTTCAAAGATGTTGCTCACCCTGTTAATTTCGAGACAAGAAAATACATAGAGGAAATCATCATCAATGCATACAACGAGGCTGAGGACCCCGCAGAGGAAATCTGAGCAGGCTTCAAGTTTTGTTTTGATTTTCAAACCGCATCTTAAAAGATGCGGTTTTTGTTTGCTTTTTTTTATAAAAAGGTGTATACTGTAAATATCTTTTTACAAGGAGATGTTTTTTATGCCGGTATATCCGCAAAATTTACATACACACGGAACTTTTTGTGACGGAAGATACGAGTACGAAGAAACCGTTAAGCGCGCCATTGAACTCGGATTTGAATCTATAGGCTTTTCGGGACATTCGTATACATCTTTTGATCTGGAACCGTGTATGACATTAGAAAATACTGTTTTATATAAAAAACGTATTTCGGAACTTAAAGAAAAATACAACGGCATAATAGATATATTCTGCGGAATTGAATTTGATGTTTTTTCAGAGGATGACCCTACCGATTATGATTATGTTATAGGAGATGCACACTATATTAAAAAAGGCAATGAATACCTCGTTACCGATTACTCTGATCCGAATTCCCTTGCAGAAATTATAGACAACTATTATGACGGAGACGGATTGAAATGTGCAAAAGAATACTACGAAACGATGACACTGGTTACAAAACTTGCAAAATGCGATATAGTTGGCCATTTTGACCTTATAACAAAACACTGCGAGAAACACAATCTAATAGACACAAGTTCAAAATTGTATAAAGACTATGCCTTGGAATCTTTAACCGCTATAGCAGAAAAAATCAAAGTTTTTGAAATAAACGTAGGCGCTATCGCAAGGGGATACCGATACACCCCCTACCCTGCACCATTTATTTTAAAAAGAATTAAAGAACTGGGGTGCGGTGTTGTAATAAGTTCTGATTGCCACGATATTAGTTATCTTAACACAAACTTTGATGTTGGTATAGAACTTGCAAAGACGTGCGGTTTTGACGAAGTGATGATACTTACAAAAAACGGTTTTAAATGTTTTAAAATTTAATTATTTATAAATTTAAAAGGACACCTAAAAGGTGTCCTTTTGAATTTTATTAATCTTAAATTAGATTTCTGCGAAGTATTTGATTGTTCTAACCATCTGGCTGGTGTAACTGTTTTCGTTGTCATACCAAGAAACAACCTGTACTTCATAAAGGTCATCAGCGATTTTTGCAACCATTGTCTGTGTTGCATCAAAGAGTGAACCGTATGTGATACCTACGATATCAGAAGAAACGATTTCGTCCGCGTTGTAAACGAAAGATTCAGAACTTGCAGCCTTCATAGCAGCGTTGATTGCTTCTTTAGTAACATCTTTACCTTTTACAACTGCTGTAAGGATAGTTGTTGAACCTGTTGGAACTGGAACACGCTGTGCAGCACCGATAAGTTTGCCGTTGAGTTCGGGAATAACCAAACCGATTGCTTTAGCAGCACCTGTTGAGTTAGGAACGATGTTAACAGCACCTGCTCTTGCACGTCTGAGGTCGCCTTTTCTGTGGGGACCGTCAAGAATCATCTGGTCGCCTGTGTAAGCGTGGATTGTAGCCATGATACCGCTCTGGATAGGAGCAAAATCATTAAGAGCCTTAGCCATAGGAGCGAGGCAGTTTGTTGTGCAAGATGCTGCAGAGATGATTGTATCATCAGCAGTAAGTGTGTTTTCGTTTACGCTGAAAACGATAGTTTTAAGGTCGTTACCTGCTGGAGCAGAAATAACAACTTTTTTAGCACCTGCATCGATGTGAGCCTGGCTCTTCTCTTTAGAGCAGTAGAAACCTGTGCATTCGAGAACAACGTCTACACCGATTTCTCCCCAAGGAAGATCAGCCGCTTTAGGCTCGCTGTAAATTGTAATTTTTTTGCCGTCAACAATGATAGCGCCTTCTGCTGCTTCTACTGTGTGACCGTCGTATCTGCCCTGAGATGAATCGAACTTAAGAAGATGAGCAAGCATTTTAGGATCTGTAAGGTCGTTGATTGCAACTACCTCATAACCTTCTGCACCGAACATCTGACGGAAAGCCAGACGACCGATACGTCCAAAACCGTTAATAGCAACTTTTACTGACATAGTAAAAACCTCCTAAAAAATAATAATTAGAAATTATTTAATTACAAATTTAAGGTGAATTTTTCCACCCAAAATGTATTTTAACACATTTATGTTAATTATGCAATATAAATTGTTAATGAATTAACAAAAAATTTTACTCAATCATATATACTTTTTTCATAACAACTTTCTCTACAGGTTTGTCGTTATAATCTGTTTCTACAGCGGCTATCTCGTCAACCACTTCGATACCCTCTATAACCTTACCGAATGCTGCATATGCACCGTCTAAGTGCGGAGCATCCTGATGGCAGATAAAGAACTGGCTTGATGCACTGTCGGGCGCCATTGTACGCGCCATCGAAATCACACCTCTTTCGTGCTTTAGGTCGTTCGATACACCGTTCTGCAAAAATTCGCCTTTGATTTTTTTGTCAGAACCGCCCATACCCGTTCCCTCAGGGTCGCCGCCCTGAATCATAAAGCCTTCGATTACCCTGTGGAATGTTAAACCATCGTAAAAGCCTTCTGCCACAAGGTTTTGAAAATTCTCAACCGTAATAGGCGCTTTGTCGGGGTATAGTTCAACAACCATACTTTTTCCGTTTTCCATTTCAATTTTAACTTTGTTGCTTATCATTTGTGAATTACCGTCCTTTCCGCACGAAGAAAATGTTATCATCTGCATAACAGATAAAAACAAAGCAAGTACTTTTCCCATTTTTATATCCTCCGTTATGTAGTTTAATAATATACTAATTATATATTGAATTTACATAAAAATCAAGAGTTCACACTACATATTTTTACCATTACTTAAATATTATATACAGAAAGGGGTTGCACTCAGTTTGGATAAAATACTTTTAATCGACAGACAAGGCGACAAATGGATATTTAACTGTGACAGCAAAGGCAGACTGTGCTACAGCAAAAACGGGGAAAACGAGCAAATTCTTATAAATAATGCAAAAGAAGATTTTGATATTATAACTGACACTGACGGAAATTTCCACCTTGTTGTGCAGACTTTGGACGGAAATCTTGTATGCCTGATATACGATTTTGATAACTGGAAAAAATATATTATTTTGCAAAGCCGTTCAGACCGTATAAGTATGAGCAGATTCAAACTTTTCTGTCATAACGGCAAAACGCATTGCTTTTATTTGCTTGAGTCAGGCGGTAAAACCATGCTAGTACACCATATATTCACCGCAAGCAGTCCCTCTGCCACGCCTGAGGTTATATCATACGCCGACACAAGCAAAGATTTTACCTGTTGTATGGATACAAACGGGGATATACATATATTCTATTTCAACGAAAATTCAGTATTGCAGTATAAACTGTATTCATCAAACAGATATACCGACCTCACTTTACCCGTAGAAGACGACATCAAAAGTATATATTCTGTTTACGGTAACAGTATACATTTGTTATATACCGCAAAAGTGAAATCTTACTACACATTAATCTACTACAACCTT
>JAZSBW010000017.1:0-2354 GCA_045602585.1 Clostridia bacterium | reverse complement strand
CTTGTGGATTACTGTAGAGATGTTTTAGGATTTACTGTTTGTCCTATAACCATAACATAATGAAAAAATTGATTTTGATGGGCAGGAGTGAAAGCGGAAAAACAACGCTTACTCAGGTGCTGCGCGGTGAAGAAGTCAGTTATGATAAGACTCAGTATATAAAGTTTGAAAACACGCTTATAGATACTCCAGGTGAGTATGCACAGACACATCATCTTGGCAGAGCGCTTGCGCTTTATTCTTATGAAGCTGATATGGTTGGACTTTTAATTGCCGCAACTGAACCATATTCACTGTTTCCCCCGTGTGTAACTTGCATGGTAAATCGTGAGGTTATAGGTATTGTAACTAAGTGTGAACAGGATGGAGCAAATCCTGACAGAGCCGAAAATTGGCTACGTTTAAGCGGATGCAAAAAGGTGTTCCGTGTAGACTCTATTACAGGTTACGGAATTAATGAGTTAATAACATATTTGAATAAGTAAACAAGTTTTCAAATAAAAACAGATTTTCAAAGAAAAAAACAGAAAAATTGTTGACTTTCAAATAAATATGTAGTAAAATGTAATAAATACTAATGTAATTATTTTAAAAAGGAGATAGATAAAAATGATGTCAGAATACGAAATCAAAAAACAAATCTGCGACATCGGTAAGAGAATTTACAACAGAAATATGGTTGCTGCTAATGACGGTAACATCTCTGTTAAACTCTCTGACAACGAGTTTCTTTGCACACCTACAGGTGTAAGCAAAGGTTTTATGACTCCCGAATACATCTGTAAGGTTGATGCTAAGGGTAATGTTATCCGTGCAAACGGTAATTTTAAACCTTCATCAGAGATTAAGATGCATATGCGTGTTTATGAAAAACGTCCTGATGTAAAGGCTGTTGTTCATGCTCATCCTACATATGCTACAAGTTTTGCAATTGCAGGTATTCCTCTTACTCAGCCCATTATGCCTGAGGCAGTTATCGCTCTTGGCTGTGTTCCGATTGCTGAGTACGGCACACCTTCAACGGAAGAAATTCCTGATGCAGTAGAAAAGTACTTGCCTTATTTTGATGCAGTGCTTCTTGCAAATCACGGTGCACTTTCTTACTCAGATTCTTTGCTCGCTGCATATCACAAAATGGAATCTCTGGAATTCTATGCTGAACTTCTGTTCAAATCTAAACAACTCGGTACACCAATCGAATTCTCTAAAGAACAGATTGAAAAATTGTATGAAATACGCAGAAAAATGGGTCTGCCCGGCAAACATCCTGCAAACCTTTGCCCAAACCAGAGAAAAGGTGAGATGAGTTGCCACAATTGCAATGGCTCTTGCGGACATCATAAAGAAGCAAAAAATGATGCTGATATGATTTCTGAAATCACAAAGAAAGTTATGGCACAGTTAAATAAATAATTTCAGTTACATATAATATTCAAGATTGGAGCGATGACAATGAATATTAATTCAGAAAATGTTGAGCAAATTGTCAGACAGGTGCTTCAGGAAATGAGCGGAAACAGTGCCCCTGCGACTTCAGGTGCACCAAAAGCATCCGGCTCAATCCCTGCAAAAAGCCGTGCGGCAATGCTTACTTCGCTTGAACATTATGAGATTAAAGAGTTCCCGATTCCCGAACTTGGTGATGACGATATCCTCGTTAAAGTTGAGGGTTGTGGTGTGTGCGGAACTGATGCTCATGAGTTCAAACGCGACCCATTCGGTCTTATTCCTGTAGTTCTCGGTCACGAAGGTACAGGCGAGATAGTTAAGATGGGTAAAAATGTTAAAAAAGACAGCGCAGGTAAACCTTTAAATATCGGTGACAAAGTTGTTACCTGTATGATTTTTAAAGATGACCCCGACATCACAATGTACGACCTTAATAAACAGAATGTAGGTTCTGGTGCTGAGGTATACGGACTTATTCCTGATGATAACATTCACTTAAATGGTTGGTTTGCTGATTACATAGTTATAAGAGGCGGCTCTACTGTATTTAACGTAAGTGACTTAAACCTTGACGAGAGAATTCTTATCGAGCCTTGCGCAGTTTTAATCCACGCAGTTGAGCGTGCTAAAACAACGGGTATTCTCCGCTTTAACAGCAGAGTAGTAGTTCAGGGATGCGGACCTATCGGTCTTATCTGCATTGCAATTCTGCGTACAATGGGTATCGAGAATATCGTTGCAGTAGATGGTGAAGAAAAAAGACTTACATTTGCTAAAGAAATGGGTGCTACAAGCACTGTTAACTTTAAAGAACACAGTGGCATCGAGGCACTTGCTGGCGCAGTTAAAAACGCATTCGGCGGGTATCTTGCAGATTTTGCATTCCAGTGCACAGGCTCACCTGT
>JAZSBW010000016.1:0-4912 GCA_045602585.1 Clostridia bacterium | reverse complement strand
TTGTGTTAATTTTATTTCTATTGGTACTTTTTGCTATAATACCATTGTCTATACGCCATACTGCAATCCCCTGAGAATCGACTAAAGGAACACTATTGCTGATTCGGTATTGCAACGAACTGTCAAACCCTGTAAACCTACGGTTTTCCAAAAGAAAATATTCATTTTCAT
The DNA here is from genome assembly GCA_045602585.1 of Clostridia bacterium. Taxonomy (GTDB): domain Bacteria; phylum Bacillota; class Clostridia; order UMGS1810; family UMGS1810; genus SIG455. The sequence continues at coordinate 4,741 of JAZSBW010000016.1, read as the reverse complement.
CATTTGTATTTATTCTTAAATATCTGATTCCGCTTTCAGACGACATAGGATTAATGATAGGGATCACTTTAAGTGTGTCAGCATCAATCGCCGCATATTCTTTTTCTTTATACCAACCCGCTTGTGTTTTGCACCATGCATCTAAATGAGAAGGCATTGAAGACGGAACCGACGATAAATTCTTTTTGCCCCAACTGCCTTGCGCCATAAGGCTTAATGTATATATATAATCATAATTGGTATCACCCTCTGTATTATATAAATCAGGAAAGCCTATTATATGCCCTATTTCATGACAAAGCGCACCAATACCCATTTGACGGGTGGAATCATACATAGTTCCAACCATAGCATAACTACCGGGCAGGGAATAATCCACATCATCTTCCTGATAATAAATATTATTATTCAAAAGCATAACACCATCACACTCAATACCACCCGGCACATAGTATCTGTGAGCCCACACGCTATCCTCAGCATGAGTAGATTTCGCAGACCTCTCATACCCTGCTATTATAAAGCCGAAAGCCAGTTCAATATCCCAAATAAAAGGTTTTCCGTTAATGTCCACAGTTGATTCTGTATCAAACTGTTTAAAATCTATATATTTATCAACTATTTCCATTGCATCTTTTATAATGCTTTCAATAGCGGCATCTTTTTCATCGCCACTATATTTTTCGGGATCGGGGTGTTGTTTATTAACCAATACTTTTATAACGCCATCTGCTACTTTTCCGTAATCTCCATCGCTTTCGGTTATTTCAAAAGCAGGGATTACCTTCAATATTCCCGAAGACACCTCGTCATAATAGTTCGCAACGCTTATAACACCTTCTTCAGTAGAATAAATCATATCATAAATGCCCTGCCCGTCAAAACCGTTTTCAGGGAATTTAACATCAGTAAATTCAACCGCTATCGTAATAAGATTAAATATTTGAGTTGAATCGGCGTTTGCAGAAAACGTGGAAACCGATGGCTTAAACGGAAATTCAACAGAAACTGAAGTTTTGTTTTCATCTTCACGCAAATCAAATCCCTTAACTGCATTTGCAGGACGTGAATCGGTATCATCAAGCGCCGACATCATCATTACGGGAGATTCATATGTAACATAATCGTACTTTCCGTCTTCGTTCTTTTCGAGCATATAACCGTCTGCATCGCCCACAAAATTATAATGCTCGTCACCATAAGAGTAAAGTTCTATAACACTGCCGTCAGGCTGAACGTATTGCGTCGGCTCTGAATATGCCGGCATTGCAAATACACATTTTGCAGAAAATATAACAGAAAACAAAGTTGTCAAAACAATATGTTTCAAAATAACTTTTCTCATATTATTTATCCCCCGTTAAACATTTTCTATCTGCCAGTCTATCGGTGATTTGCCAAGTTTTTTAAGTATATCATTAGTTTTTGCAAAGTGATTGCAACCGAAAAAACCTCTGTACGCAGAAAGCGGACTTGGATGCGGTGCTTCTAAAATGTAATGCCTTGTTTTATCTATAAACTCTGTCTTACGTCTGGCATTTGCCCCCCACAGAATAAATATTACAGGCTCTTTACGTTCGTTTAATTTTTTTATAACATTATCCGTAAAGATCTGCCAGCCCGCCTGACTGTGTGAATTTGCCTGACCGCTTCGGACAGTTAAAGTTGTGTTTAATAAAAGTACACCCTGCTCCGCCCATTTTACAAGATAGCCGTTGTTTGGTATATAGCACCCCAAAGAATCCTGTAATTCTTTGTACATATTCTGAAGTGAAGGCGGAGTTGGAACACCGGGTTTTACAGAAAATGCCATACCATGTGCCTGACCCGGCTCATGGTATGGGTCTTGTCCCAAAATAACCGCCTTTACATCGTTATAATCAGTAGATTTGAAGGCATTGAAAATATCATACATAGACGGATAAACGGTATAGCGCGAATATTCATTTTTCAAAAATTCACGCAGTTTAAGATAGTATTCCTGTTTAAATTCTTCTGCCAGAATATCATCCCAGTTATTTCCGAACTGTACCATATTTATCACCGCCAATCTTATTTATTGCTCTTTGCTTTTGCACGCAATGACTTATCAAGAATTTTTTTGCGAATACGCAGACTTTCGGGAGTAACCTCCAAAAGTTCGTCGTCAGCCAAAAATTCTATGCAGTTTTCAAGTGACATCTGTATTGGCGGAACAAGTTTGAGCGCATCATCAGAACCGGCAGCACGTGTATTTGTAACGTGCTTTTTCTTACATACGTTTACTTCTATATCGCCCGCTTTGGCATTCTCGCCAACTACCATACCGGCATAGACTTTTTCGCCCGCGCCAAGGAAAAGACTGCCCCTCTCCTGTGCATTAAAAAGACCGTAAACAATTGTTTCGCCGTCTTCAAAAGCAATGAGTGAACCACGCGAACGCGAAATAATCTCGCCTTTGTATTCCTCGTATCCTTCTAAAACGTGATTCATAATACCGTTACCGCGCGTATCTGTCATCAGTTCGGAACGGTATCCGATAAGACTTCTTGAGGGAATTGTAAACTCTACCCTTGTATATCCGCCGGCAGGGTCAGCCGCCATATTTATCATCTGTGCTTTGCGGTTGCTGAGTTTATCTATAACAGTACCAACATATTCCTCCGGAACATCAACATACAAAAGTTCCATTGGTTCCATTATCTTACCAACAATAATTTTATTGATTACCTCAGGCTTTGACACCTGAAACTCATACCCTTCACGGCGCATTGTTTCTATCAGAATTGAAAGATGAAGTTCGCCCCTGCCCGACACTTTAAAGCAATCCGCAGAATCGGTTTCTTCTACTTTCAAACTTACGTTTGTTCCCATTTCTTTGAAAAGTCTGTCACGAAGATGACGTGATGTTACAAATTTACCCTCACGCCCGGCAAAAGGCGAATTATTTACTAGGAAGTTCATAGAGACCGTAGGCTCGTCGATATCAACAAAAGGCAATGGCTCGGGAGTGTTTACATCGCAAACAGTTTCACCGATATTGATATCAGCCACACCCGCAAGTGTGATAATATCTCCTACTGTGGATTCATCTACCTCTACGCGTTTGAGTCCGTCATACTGATACATCTTAGTGATTCTTATAGAAGATGTGCTACCGTCTTTACGGCAAATAACTGCCTGCTGACCTGTTTTAACAGTACCGCGTTCCACCCTGCCGATTGCCATAGAGCCAACGTACTCATCATAATCTATATTGGAAATCAATATCTGCAGAGGTGCATCTGTATCACCCTCAGGTGCAGGAACGTGCTCAATGATAGCATCAAATATAGGATTAATAGTACCGTCATGATTTTCAGGTGAAAGCGAAGCAAAGCCGTCACGACCCGATGCATACACAACGGGTGCATTAAACTGCTCATCAGTTGCCTCAAGTTCTAAGAACAGTTCTAAAACTTCGTCAACAACTTCGTAAGGACGTGCATTAGGGCGGTCAACTTTATTAACAACGATTATTGGTTTTAAGCCAAGCGCAAGTGCTTTTTTAAGAACGAATCTTGTCTGAGGCATACAGCCCTCAAATGCGTCAACCAATATCAAAACACCGTCTACCATTTTAAGAACACGCTCAACTTCGCCACCGAAATCTGCGTGTCCGGGAGTATCTACAATGTTTATTCTTATGCCATCATGAATTAAAGAGGTGGTTTTAGATAAAATCGTAATACCTCTTTCACGCTCTAAGTCGTTGCTGTCCATAACACGTTCAGCAACCTGCTGATTTTCCCTGAATATGCTGCTCTGCTTTAAAAGCGCATCAACTAAAGTGGTCTTGCCATGGTCAACGTGGGCAATAATAGCCACGTTTCTTAAATCTTCTCTTTTATTCATTTGTAATCTCTTTTCGTATATTTATTAAAAACAATTTATATCGATACTTTATTATATTACAATAAAAAAGTCTCCATCTGGTCATAAATGGAGACTTTGACATAACAAAAATTATTTGTCCATGCCGAATTTCTTTCTGAATTTTTCTACTCTACCGCCGGTGTCAACGAGTTTCTGTTTGCCAGTATAGAAAGGATGGCATTTAGAACAAATTTCCACGTTGATACTTTCTCTTGTAGATCTTGTTTCAAAAACCTCACCGCAAGCACATTTTACAGTAGCGGTTTTGTAATCGGGATGTATTCCTTCTCTCATGTATTGTTCACCTCTTTCATCAGAGTTAATTCACGTTATCATTTATAACCTTTGATATTATACCACACATTTTTTTGAAATGCAAGCATAATTTACATCATTTTTAAAATTTTTTCACTAAAAGTATCCAATGCATTATTCGCAGCGTCTAAACTATCGCAACAAACGCCGAAATAGAACTTGATTTTAGGCTCTGTTCCCGAAGGACGCATTGCAAACCACGAATTATCTTCAAAGATAAATTTTAAAACATTTGAAGACGGCAGATCGAGGTCTTTTTCCGTTCCGTCAGCCATAAGTGCTGTTCCTTTTTTAACATCCCACATTTCAGACACTTTAATGCCATTAATCTCTTTAACGGGATTTGCACGGCAATTTTCCATTATAGATTTAATCTGCTCAGCACCGTCAATACCTGCAAATGTTTTTGTGGTTGTTCTTTCAAGGTAAAATCCATATTTTTCGTAAAGGTTTATGAGCCCTTCATAAAGAGTCATTCCTCTTGCTTTATAGTCGGCAGCCATCTGGCACGCAAGCATAGATGCAACAACGG
>JAZSBW010000015.1:0-4914 GCA_045602585.1 Clostridia bacterium | reverse complement strand
TCTTGTAGAATTTAAAGAAATATGTTATTATATTTTTGACAGAAAGCGAGGGCTTGAAATGAACATAGTATTACTCACTGCACTAGGCGTTGGTGGTGCAACCATAATCGGTGCACTCATCGGGTTTATATTCAAAAATATATCACACAAATTCAGCGATTTAATTTTATCGTTTGCAGCCGGTGTTATGTTATGCGCTGCTGTTTTTGGACTTATTATGCCATCACTCGAAAATCAAAATAATGCATCCTTAGTTCTTGCGATAACCGGTATATTCTTCGGTGCATTTATTTTAAATTTACTTGATAAGGCTGTTCCGCATTTACATCGGCTTTCGGGCACAGAAATAGAGAACCATACAGAAAAAAATGAAAAGCTCAACAAGGTTATACTTTTTGTGATGGCTATTGCAATTCATAATTTACCCGAAGGAATTGCTGCAGGTGTGGGTTTTGGTACCGGAAATACTGCCGAAGCACTTACAATTGCCGGTGGTATTGCGTTACAGAATATACCTGAAGGTATGGTGATAATTGCGCCTATGTTAACCGCAGGAATGAGCAGAAAACGTACGATTTTCACAGCGGCTCTTACGGGAATTGTAGAGGTTGTCGGAACATTTATAGGCTATTTTGCAGTAAGTATTTCAAATGCTATTTTACCATTTGCTCTCGCCTTTGCCGGTGGAACAATGCTTTATGTAATAAGCGATGAAATGATTCCGGAAACACACGCTCATGGAAGTGAACGAGGTGCTACATATGCATTACTTATAGGATTTTGTTTAATGCTTATAATGGATTTCTATTTGGGATAAACTATATTTATAAAGGAGATATACGAACAATGAACATAACAGAAAAAATATATCATGTTGGAGTAAATGACTATAATATAGATATGTTTGAAGGACAATACATTGTCGAAAATGGAATGTCTTATAATTCATATCTTATTTGTGACGAAAAAATCGCTGTTTTGGACACAGTGGATAAAAATTTTGGTGATGAATGGCTTGATAATATAAAAAGTATTATCGGCGAGAAACAGCCGGACTATTTAATTGTCCATCATATGGAGCCTGACCACGCTGCAAATATAAGCAGATTTGCCGACGAATACCCCAATGCCAAAATTGTTTCAAACAGCAAATCATTCATAATGATGAAGCAGTTTTTCGGATCTGATTATATTGATAATCAGATAATCGTTGGCGAAGGCGACTCACTTTCTTTAGGCGAACACGAACTTTCGTTTATAACCGCACCTATGGTGCATTGGCCTGAGGTTATTTTAAGTTATGAAAAAACCACAAAAACACTGTTTTCGGCAGACGCTTTCGGTAAATTCGGCACACGTGATGCAGATGAGGACTGGCCTTGTGAAGCACGTCGTTATTATTTTGGAATTGTAGGAAAATACGGTGCTCAGGTACAGACACTCCTTAAAAAAGCGGCAAATCTTGAAATTGAAAGAATATGCCCTTTGCATGGTCCTCACCTTACAGAAAATTTGTATTACTACATTAATCTTTACGATATATGGTCTTCTTATGCACCTGAAGAAAAAGGTGTAGCGATTTGCTATACGTCTGTTTACGGCAATACCGAAAAAGCAGTAAAATTACTTGAAAAAGAACTGCTGAATAACGGTTGCGAAAAGGTTACAGTTTCCAACCTTGCACGATGTGATATGGCAGAGGCGGTGGAAGATGCATTCAGATACGACAGACTTGTTCTTGCAACAACCACTTACAACGGCGGTATATTTCCGTTTATGAAAGAGTTTATCGATCACCTTACAGAACGTAATTTCCAAAACAGAACTGTAGCAATTATTGAAAACGGAAGTTGGGCTACTATGGCAGAAAAAACTATAAAGTCTATGCTTGAAAAATCTAAAAATATTAACTTTACCGAAAGGAGAGTTCATATAAAATCTGCCGTTAATGATGAAAATATTAATGAAATTTCAGCACTTGCAAAAGAATTATGCAAATAAAGGAGATTAAATTATGTCAGCACTTAAAATTACTAAAGAAAATTTTGAAATTGAAGTATTAAACAGTGACAAGCCGGTTCTTTTGGATTTTTGGGCAAGTTGGTGCGGACCTTGCAGAATGGTATCCCCTATTGTTGACGAAATTGCAGACGAACACCCTGAAATAAGAGTAGGGAAAATAAATGTAGATGAGGAAAGCGAACTTGCAACTGAGTTTAAAGTAATGAGTATTCCTTCGATTTTTGTTATAAAAGACGGCGAAGTGGTAAACAGCAGCGTAGGCGCAAAAACCAAAAATCAGATTCTTGATATGATATAAAGGATTGGCTGATATGGATAACCACATATACGATGTCATAATTATTGGCGGAGGTCCCGCCGGATATACATCTGCTCTATACACCACAAGAGCAGGTTTTGACACTTTAGTTATAGAAAAGTTTTCCGCAGGCGGGCAAATGACACAAACCACACAGATAGACAATTACCCCGGTTTTGACGAAGGAATTGACGGATTTACACTTGGATTTAAAATGCAGTCCTGTGCCGAACGCTTTGGTGCTAAAACAATGCAAACGGAAGTTTTATCTGTTAAATTAACTGATAAGATTAAAACTGTAGTAACTGCCGATGGCACTCTTTTATCAAAAACAGTTATCATAGCAACAGGTGCGGAACACAAACATCTTGGTTTGAAAAACGAAGAAAATCTTATAGGAAAAGGTGTAGGATATTGTGCCACTTGCGACGGAATGTTTTACAAAAACAAAACTGTAGCAGTTGTAGGCGGCGGTAACTCTGCCGCTGCAGATGCGCTGTTCCTCTCAAAAATATGTGAAAAAGTTATTCTAATTCACCGACGCAACACTTTAAAAGCAACAAAAATTTATCATGATCCATTATTGAAAGAGGAAAATGTTGAATTTATATGGGATAGCATAGTTAAAGAAATACTTTTTGGCGAAACTGTTAACGGTTTAAAAATTAAAAACATCAAAACAGATGAAGAAAGTGAAATTCCGTGCAACGGATTTTTTATAAGCATTGGAAGAACACCTGAGACATCAATTTTCAAAGAACAAGTAGATATTGATGAATTCGGATATATTATAGCAGATGAAACCACCAAAACAAACATTGACGGAGTATTTGCTGTTGGTGACGTGCGCACAAAACCGGTAAGGCAAATTGTTACTGCAGTTGCTGATGGTGCTTCTGCAGCACATTATATTGAAGAATATTTTACAACAAATCGTAAATAAAAACATGATCAGCAACAGAAAAACCTCGTACTTAAACAGTACGAGGTTTTTAATTACTCAGAAATCTCTTTAAAAACTTTTTTATATTATCAAATATATATGTCGGCTTAACACCGGTTTTTTGATATAAGAACAGTTTCTTCCGTATGTTTAAAAAAGCACACTCCGATTTATTTAATATCTTACCACAGATCACAATTTCCTGTAGAAATTGCTTCAGCGCCGTATTTAATTGCAATATCTGCTTCTTCCTCAGTTTGTACCAAACCGCCTGCTATAACAGGAATGGAAAGTTTATCAGCAAACGCTTTTACGGCTTTATATGCAATGCCCGGCATAACTTCAATCATATCCGGCTTTACGGAATCAATCATTTCAAAAGCGGTATCTATTGCTTTTGAATCTACAATAAAAAACCGTTGTATACTTACTATATCCATATCAACACATTGACGAATTATATTTGGTTTTACGCTGATAATACCGTCTAAGGAAATGTTTTTGATATATTTGATACCGTACTTATCTTTACCAAGTCCATTTATAAAATCAAAATAAACAAATATTTTTTTCCCTTTTTTATGTGCCTCGTCTATTTTGGCTTTCAAGGTAAAAATGTCTGACGCAAGCAAAAATATAGTGTCAACAGAAGATGTAACAGCTTTTTCAAAATCTTCTTCATTTTTTACCGCCGCAATTATCTTATTCAACGCACTCTCTCCTAATACAAGTTAAAAGGTGCACCAAAATCAGGTGGTATACACCATAATTTTAATGCACCTCTTAAACTCAGCATTTTATATTAAATTATAGTAATGTTTAAATCGATTATTTCGCTGATTTAATTGCTGCCTGTGCTGCTGCAAGACGTGCAATCGGCACACGGAATGGTGAGCAAGATACATAATCCAAACCAATCTCGTGGCAGAATTCTACAGATACGGGGTCACCGCCGTGCTCACCGCAGATACCGCAGTGCATTTCGGGACGAACTTTTTTGCCCATGGTAACAGCCATTTCCATCAACTTACCAACACCTGTCTGGTCGAGTTTAGCGAAGGGATGGTTCTCGAAGATTTTAGCGTCATAGTAAGCGTCAAGGGATTTACCAGCGTCATCACGTGAGAAACCGTATGTCATCTGTGTAAGGTCGTTTGTACCGAAGCAGAAGAATTCAGCCTCTTTAGCAATATCGTCAGCAGTGAGTGCTGCACGAGGAATTTCAATCATTGTACCAACCTCGTATTTAAGGTTTGCGCCTGCTGCAGCGATTTCAGCATCAGCAGTTTCTACAACAATATCTTTAACATATTTCAATTCCTTAACTTCACAAGAGAGAGGAATCATAATTTCAGGAACTATTGTCCAATCAGCGTGTGCTTTCTGAACATTGATAGCAGCACGGATAACTGCTCTTGTCTGCATTTTTGCAATTTCAGGATATGTTACAGCAAGACGCAGACCACGATGTCCCATCATTGGGTTAAACTCGTGAAGTGAAGTAATGAGCGCTTTAATATCTTCAACAGATTTACCCTGAGAATCAGCCAATGCTTTGATATCTGCTTCTTCTGTAGGAACGAATTCGTGAAGCGGTGGGTCTAAGAAACGGATAGTTACGGGGCAACCCTCAAGTGCTTCATAAAGAGCC
>JAZSBW010000014.1:0-4569 GCA_045602585.1 Clostridia bacterium | reverse complement strand
CCTCGAAAAAAATACTGAGCAGTATCTACAGTTGTTGTCCGTTGATTTTACAGGACAAGCCTATTTATGGTTGTCCGTAAAATATTCCGAGTATGCCTCACAGTTGTTGTCCCGAAATTTGCATGTATGCCCCTTATTAGTTGTCCCCTGTAAAAAATACTGAGCATCCTCATGGTATGTTGTCCGAAGATTTGTGTATGTGGGCTGTAATAGTTGTCCCCGTGAGATACTGAGCCTCCCTGTAGTATATTGTCCCCCTATATTTACACATACTTGCCCTATTAGTTGTCCGCAGATTACTATGTTTTTGATGTATTCAGCACATTGGAATACAACTATGCTCTCTTTTTAACCCCCCGTCCTTTGGGGGGATAGCGGATTATAGGTGGTTTTTGTGCATATTGTATATTTTGGTTGATATAGGGACGGGGGCGAAAGTGTATCCCTCTCGTCATTTTGCACAAAGAAAATGTGGTTTACATAATATAATAAATGTGTTATATTATGTTTATAGTGAGGATAAAAGAATGAATATTGATATAAAACTGCAAAACTTAATCATTCCATCATATGATGAGGTGTTTAAGGATATTATGCAACATAAGCACGTCCATTACTGCCTTAAAGGCGGGCGTGGCTCTACGAAATCGTCTTTTATAGGGGGTGTTGTAATACCCTTGCTCATCATGCGGTATCCTAATGTCAATGCTGTATGCTTTCGTAAGGTTGGCAATACGGTGCAGAACAGTATATATTCACAGGTGACTTGGGGAATATATCAGATGGGCTTACAAGACCTTTTTCATATCCCCAAAACCTATAGCAACCCGATTGTGTATAAACCCACTGGCCAGCGGATATTTTTCATGGGCATGGATGACCCAAATAAGGTAAAGTCCATTAAAGTGGCGAAAGGCTATATAGGCATTACATGGTGGGAAGAGTTAGACCAGTTTGCAGGGGATAATGAGTTGCGTAAGGTATTACAGTCTACCATGCGTGGCGGCGACCTGTTTTGGGACTTCCGTACCTTTAACCCCCCGATTTCTATAGATAACTGGGCGAATGAGTATGCAGAGGAAGCATTAGATAAGGCGAATACCCTTGTCATGCACAATACTTACTTGGATGTGCCACCCGAATGGCTTGGCCAGCAGTTTATCGAGGAAGCGGAAGACTTAAAAGAAATCAATCCACGGGCTTATCAACATGAGTATATGGGCGAGGCTATAGGCACAGGCGGGTCGGTATTCCCCAATGCCTGTGATTATGACATGGAAGAACTTGTACCCCTGTATGATTTTGACGGTAAATTCAGTCGCAAAGTTCCCCTATGGCAGACATTTGACAAGATTTACAACGGCATTGACTGGGGTTTTGCCATGGACCCGTTTCGGTTTGTCAGAATGCACTTTGACCCGAAGAAACTGGATTTATATATCTTTACAGAGTACAGCACTGTACAAACTCGGAATCAGATTGTCTATGATACCCTGTATGTAGAAAAGAAACTGATAAAGACGGACGAACTGGTAATTGCGGATAGCGCAGAGCGTAAATCTATAGCCGATTTTAAGGCCTACGGGGCATATATCAAAGGCGCTATCAAAGGACCCGATTCTGTGCGGTATGGCATTAAATGGCTACAAGGCCTTAACCATATCTATATAGACCGCAGGCGGTGTCCGTACACATACAAAGAGTTTACACATTATGAGTATTTACAGGATAAAGACGGTAATTTTATCAGCGATTATCCGGATGAGAACAATCATAGTATCGACGCGGTACGCTACGGACTGGAGCGATACTGTAACAGGAGGGGTAACTAATGGCAAAGACAGGAATACAACACAAACGCAGGCGATATGTGCATAAAACGGAGCAGAATACAGGCAGTGTGTACGGCGGCGGGAATGACGGGTCAAATAAGGGCAAGACTTATACCCGCAGTACCAGCCCATTAAGCAAGAGCAGTATGGACAGTCTTGTAGGTGAGGGCAAAGAGCGCCGTGGCCGCAAGCATACAGGGCAGACCCAATATAAGAGCCGTTCAACAGGGCAGAAAGCCCGTCAGAGCGGTGCAAATAAGCGAAATAAGGCTAAAAGAGGGGGTAACTAATGCCACAGTTGTTAAACACATCTATCAGAGAATATGTGGGCGTAGGCGAGTACAATATCCCTGCCATTCAGCCCGTGCATGAGATACCCAATATTGACCAGTGGCTGGAGTTTGAAAAGGCCAAAAAGTTGCGGGGCACGAAGCGTCTACGCAGAACTTCAAAAACAGGCGTCCACTTCTTTGAGTATGATTTCAAATTTGAGTGTACGTGGAACTTCCCGGATAGATACGCCGAAGTTTTATCTGCCTATGACGCTATTGTTACTCCAGACTATTCTTACTACATTGATTTTCCAAAGGCGTTACGCATTTACAATAAATATCGTATGCACTGGATAACCGCCTATTGGCAGGAAAAAGGGCTTACCATGATACCACTAATCAGAATTGGGTTAGAAGAAGATTGGGATTGGTGCTTTGACGGTTACCCAATAGGTAGTATTGTAGCCGTATCCACGGTAGGCAGTGGTAAGTCACAGGAAGCGATAGAACAGGGTATGCGTGGCTATGAGGAAATGCTCAAACGGTTAGAGCCACAGGAAGTGCTGATATATTCTAATGGGGTTGACTACTTCCCCGGAAATGTGCGTTATATCAAATATAGCATTGATAAACACATAAAGGGTATTGATGATGTTGATAAGGAGGACGATAATGATTAGTTTCTCTCAAATCATTCAGAAATTAAAGGAGGTTTTCTCTAAAATGGTTAGTGGAAAAACGATTGAAAAGGAACTTAATATTTCCCCATTGATTTCTAATCAAATGGCTAATGCCATTCAGTTATGGGAAGATATGTATAAGGGAAAGTCTCCGTGGCTACATGAGCCGACTTTTGCTGACCCCACTCGGATTGTCAGTCTTGGCCTGCCACAGATGATAGCCAGCGAAAAGGCGAGAACGGCTCTGCTGGAGTTTAAGTCTGAAATTACTACCCCGATGAAGGAAGTAGAAACCGAAACAGACGCTACCAATGCAGTGGAGCGTAACCTTGAATCTATTGCCAATGCCCCGTCCGAACAAAATACCCAAACGGGGGATAAAGCAGACCCGCCCTCTGATGATGTGCGTTCCCCAATTTTTCACCCCCGTAATACAGTTAAGACCCTTGTGCCGAAAGGACCGACTGAACGTGCGGAGTATCTTAACAAGACCTATCAGACAAAGGTACTTTCCAAGTTGCGTAGACAGATTGAGTATGGAATTGCGCTGGGCGGGCTTGTGATAAAGCCGTATGTTATCGTATATGACCAGCAGACAGAGAAGCAAACAGGGGATAACGTGCTTCGGCTTGACGCAAAACTTGATAAGGTGGAAATGCTATTTGATTTTGTATATGCCACTCATTTTTATCCGCTTGCTTTTAACGGCAGTGGGGATATTACAGAGGCGGCGTTCATTCAGCATAAGGTGGATAGAAACATTACTTATAGCCGACTGGAGCACCACAAGTATGAAAACCATACTGTGACCATTGTAAACAAGGCATTCAAGTCCACAGCACAGGTGACTAATAATGAGGGCGTGGATCTCGGTGAAGAGATTGCATTGAACTCTGTTCCCGGATGGGAAAACATTCAGCCTGTTGTAATCATAGAGAACACCGACCGCCTTATGTTTGCATACTTCAAAATGCCGGAGGCTAATACTATTGATATGTATTCCCCACTGGGGGTTAGTGGTTTTGATAAGGCCGTCAGCCTTATTAAGGACGCAGATATGCAGTATAGCCGCCTGCTTTGGGAATATGAGGCGGGTGAAATGGCCATTGACATTGACCGTGACGCATTGAAGGATACGGAAGTGCGTGACCGTGACGGTAACATTATTATGATTAGTCGAATGGGGCATTTCCAGCAACGCCTGTATAGGCCTGTAGTGTTGGAAAATGGGGCAGGAAATGACACCTATCAGCCGTATGCGCCTGCTCTTCGGGATAGCAGTTTTATTCAAGGTTTGAATACAATTCTTACCCACATTGAGGACGTAACTGGCCTGTCACGGGGCACAATTTCCGAAGTTGATATTAGAGACGCACGAACGGCTACAGAACTGAAAATACTCAAACAGCGTAGTTATCAGACCAATGCCGACATACAGGCGGCCATTCAGAAGTGTTTGGATGACCTTATCTATGTTATGAATGTCCTGTGTGACCTTTATGACATTACCCCTGATGGAGAGTATGAGACTTCGTATGAGTGGGACGATAGTATCCTTGTAGATGTAGATGAAGAACTGAATAAGCGGATGGTTCTGCTACAGAATGGCATTGATAGTAAACTGGAACTTCGTATGTGGTATCATGGTGAGACCGAGCGGCAGGCAAGAGAAGCCCTGCTCAAAGTGCAGGAAGAAAATCGTCTTGCAGTAGAGAATAATCTAATGACGCAGATGGAATTTCATCAAAGCGGTTTAGATAGTAGTATGCAACAAAGCCCGGATAA
>JAZSBW010000013.1:0-1742 GCA_045602585.1 Clostridia bacterium | reverse complement strand
GAATTTACCGACAGAGGGTATCCGCATTATATAAGTGAAAATGCAGATGACCTTCCTGAAACGGGCGAGATATTAATTACAATCGGCGCTCTGGCAAAAGGTTTTGAATATCCCGCCGTTAAAACGGTTGTTGTAAGCGACGGAGAAATTGTACGCACAACTAAGAAAAAACGAACACGCAGTGCAGATTCCAAAAAAGCAATAAAGAGTTTTGATGAACTCAACACTGGGGACTACGTTGTACACCAGACACACGGAATAGGACAGTATGTTGGCGTTGAGCAGTTGACAGTTGATAAAGTTATAAAAGACTATATTAAAATAAAATACAAAAACAGTGATATTCTATATGTTCCTACAGGGCAACTCGACCTTCTGCACAAGTATATCGGTGCAGAGGCTAAAGGTGTACGCTTAAATTCGCTTGGCGGAACAGACTGGCAACGCACAACTGGTAAAGTGCGCCAGAGCGTGGAGGAACTGGCAGAGGATTTAATACGCCTTTACGCAGAAAGAAGCAGCATACAAGGTCACAAATATCCGCCCGATACTCCCTGGCAGCAAGAGTTTGAAGATGGCTTCCCGTACGAAGAAACTGCTGACCAGACCAAATCAATTGCCGAGGTAAAGGCAGATATGGAGCAGGGCAAGAGCATGGATAGACTCCTCTGCGGTGACGTTGGCTATGGAAAAACAGAGGTTGCAATGCGCGCAGCATTCAAGTGCGTAATGGATTCTATGCAGGTGGCATACCTTGTGCCGACTACTATTTTAGCACAACAGCATTACAATAATTTTTGTATGCGTATGAAAGACTTCCCCATAAAAATAGAGATGATGTCACGTTTTAAAACGAAAAAAGAACTTGCAGACATTGCCCGCAGAATTTCTGAGGGTGATGTAGACATTGTTATTGGTACGCACAGAATACTGCAGAAAGATGTTAAGTTCAAAAATTTAGGACTGCTTATTATTGACGAGGAGCAGCGTTTCGGTGTTGGAGATAAAGAACGCCTTAAAGAAATGAAAACAAATGTTGACGTTCTTACGTTAAGTGCTACACCAATCCCCAGAACACTCCATATGGCTATGGTTGGTATACGTGATTTAAGTGTGCTTACCGAGCCGCCTCAGGACCGCTACCCCGTGCAGACATTTGTGCTGGAGAAAAATGATGTTGTGCTAGCAAATGCTATTGAGCGTGAACTTGCACGACGCGGTCAGGTGTATTATCTCTTTAACCGTGTAGAGGGAATAGAGCGCAAAGCGGCAGAACTTAAAGAGAAGTTCCCCGATGCAAATATAGCGGTAGCACACGGAAAGATGAACGAAACACAACTGGAAAAGATTATGATGAGCCTTATGGAGGGCGAAATAGATATACTGGTGTGTACCACCATCATTGAAACTGGTCTTGATGTTTCAAACGTGAACACTATTATAATAGAAAATGCCGATAGACTTGGCTTATCTCAACTATACCAACTACGTGGCAGAGTTGGCAGATCAAATCGCCTTGCGTATGCATATTTAACGTATGAGCGCAGTAAGATTTTAGACCAGGTTGCGCAAAAACGTCTTCAGGCTATCAGAGAGTTTACTGAGTTTGGTTCAGGCTTTAAAATTGCCATGCGTGACCTTGAAATACGCGGAGCGGGTAATCTTTTGGGAGCCGAGCAACACGGACATCTTGATGCTGTTGGATATGAGCTTTATATAAAGCTTCTTAACGAGGCGGTGCT
>JAZSBW010000012.1:0-8964 GCA_045602585.1 Clostridia bacterium | reverse complement strand
CTCTCCTTTGACGAAAACGGCGTGCCGATGCCCGCATACTCAGTTTCTGCCGGACTCGACTACCCCGGCGTAGGCCCTGAGCACAGTTTTTATAAAGACAGTGGCAGAGCACAGTATGTAACAGTTACTGATGACGAAGCGCTTGACGCATTCTGTCTGCTTTGTGAGGAAGAGGGAATTATCCCTGCACTTGAAAGTTCGCACGCTGTTGCATACGCAGTTAAACTTGCTCCAACGCTCGATAAAAACAAAATACTGGTGATTAACCTTTCAGGCCGTGGAGATAAAGACGTTCATCAGGTACTTGAAATTTTGAATAAAAAATAAAACAAAAACAGGTTGTGACATTTTAGGTCACAACCTGTTTTTACTTAATTGCATTATTTTTCAAACGGAATATTAAAATGTTCGTATGCAAGTTTTGAAACTACTCTGCCTTTTGGAGTTCTGTTTATAAATCCAAGTTGCAGAAGATATGGCTCGTATACATCTTCTATAGTTGTTGCATCTTCGCCAATTGTTGCCGCTAAAGTATCAAGGCCAACAGGACCGCCGCCAAAGTTGCGTATCATTGTGCGTATCATATTACTGTCGGTGGCATCTAAGCCTATTTTGTCAACTTCAATGCGTGTTAGTGCGGCATCTGCAACATCTTTTGTTATGACTCCATCATATTTAACCTGAGCAAAGTCACGCACTCTGCGAAGCAGACGGTTTGCAATTCTGGGTGTTCCGCGTGAGCGTGACGCAATCTCTGCTGCGCCTTCATCTTCAATATTTACACCGAGTATATTTGCACTGCGTTTAACAATGTCTGCAAGTTGTGCTGGTGTGTATAAATCAAGACGTGATATAACGCCGAAACGGTCACGCAGAGGTGATGTCATATTGCCTGCCTTCGTGGTTGCACCCACAAGTGTAAATTTTGGCAAGTCGAGCCTTATAGAACGTGCGCTTGGGCCTTTACCGATGATTATATCAAGCGCAAAATCCTCCATAGCAGGATAGAGCACTTCTTCAACGCTGTGACTTAATCTGTGTATCTCGTCGATAAACAGTACGTCGTGCTCTGAAAGGTTGGTGAGCAATGCCGCCAAATCACCCGGTTTTTCTATAGCCGGACCGCTTGTTATACGAAGATTAACACCCATCTCATTTGCTATGATATTTGCAAGCGTGGTTTTTCCCAACCCCGGTGGTCCGTAGAGCAAAACGTGGTCAAGTGCATCTTTACGGCTTTTTGCGGCTTCTATGTATATTTTTAGGTTTTCCTTAACTTTGTCCTGGCCGACGTATTCGCTTAAAACTCTGGGGCGCAGACCCACCTCGGTTTCGTTGTCTTCGCCAAGCACTTCGCCGGTTACAATTCTTTCGTCTAAATCCATAATTTATCTCCCGTTTTAAAACAGTTTTTTAAGTGACTGTTTAACTATTTCTTCTACGTTGCCTACATCACCGACTGATGCAACGGCTTTCTGCGCTTCGTTTGCGCTGTAACCGAGTACCATAAGCGCGCTTACAGCCTCGCTTTGTGCAGATGTATCAACAGGTGCAACCTGATCAAATGCATCTGTTGCGTCTGAAACAAGGCTTTCGTTTTTAATTTTGTCTTTAAGTTCGAGTGATATTCTCTGTGCAGTTTTTGTGCCTATACCAGATGCCTGTTTTATTGTTGCAATGTCGCCCGTCACTATGCTGAGTGCCAGTTTAGACGGATTTGCCACAGAAAGCACTGCCGTAGCACCTTTTGCACCAACGCCTGATACAGTTATGAGCAATTCAAATAATGTTAGTTCTTCCTTTGTGGAAAAACCGTACAAGTCCATAATACCTTCTTTTATGTACATATACGTGTAAAAGGTTGCTTTTTCGCCCGATACAACAGATGTGTCCTGCAAGGTGTTGAGCGATGTAAATATTTTAAATCCAACGCCGTTTACGTCTACCACTACAAAGTTAGCAGATTTTTCGGCAACTCTGCCTGTTATATAACTAAACATTGAATAATCCTCCTATTCTGTAGGAATGTGCATGGCAAACGGCAAGTGCCAATCCGTCAGCCACGTCATCCGGCTTGGGAATGGCTTTTAAGTTGAGAATACTTTTAACCATCTGTTGTACCTGAATTTTTTCTGCCCTTCCGTAGCCGACAACTGCCTGCTTAACCTGAAGCGGTGTATACTCAGCCACGGTAAGCCCTTTATTTACTGCTGCCAGCAGAATAACACCCCTTGCCTGACCCACCTGGATAGCCGTTTTTGCGTTTGTGTTAAAAAAAAGTTCCTCAACTGCCACACATTCAGGCTTAAAAAGGTCAATAAGTTCACACAGGTCGTCGTATATAGATTTTAGTCTGTCTTCAAGTTTCTCTCCGGCTTTTGTGGTTATGGCACGGTAGTCCACTACCGAAAATTTGTTGCCCGTATAGTCCACTATTCCGCAACCCACTATGGCAAAGCCTGGGTCTATACCTAAAATTCGCATATTAAAACCTCTCTTTTAATACTATCTCTATTTTATCAATATCCGGCTGAAAAATCAATAGAAAGAGAATCAAAATTATATTTTATATGACATACACGTTAAAATTACATTACAAAAAAATATGTTACCTCTAAAAATGTCGAATAATATGTTAAAATTGTAATGTGCTATTATCACATTTTTCGGAGGTGAAGCATGAGAAAGTTTGTAATACTTGCAATTTTGATATACTGCATGCTTACGTGTATAAGCGTAAGTGCTGACGACATTCAGTTATATATGTTTGGCGAAGAGATTGCCTGCGACGTTGCTCCCGTTATAGAAGACGGCAGAACTTTAGTTCCCGTACGCGCCATATCCGAGGGCGGAATGGGCGCAGATATTAAATGGAACGGCAAACTTAAACTTGTTACAGTTTTGAAGGACGAAATGGAAATACTTTTAACTATTGGCGAGAGGCAAGTTTTAGTAAACGGAGAAACAAAAAAACTTGATGTGCCCGCAAAACTTATAAATGATCGCACTATGATACCCGTACGTTTTATCGGCGAAACTTTTGATTATGACGTAGAGTGGGATAATGAAAACAGACGTGTTTTAATCGAAGAAAAGGCAAACGGCTCAATTTTGGGTATAGATGTAGAGGAAACTGAAAATGACAATCTTTTAAACATCAAACTGTCCCAATACGAAGAACCCGATATATTTACGCTTAAAGAGCCTTTCCGCATAGTGCTTGATTTTAAACAGACCAAGTTTGACGGTCATGACGATAAATTAAATATAGACTCACCATTTATAAAGCAGGTGCGCTGGGCAGACCACGACGGCTACTATAGAGTTGTTATAGAATGTACCGACGAGCAACCTTATAAATTTGTACAGACCGGTCACGATAAATTCAGTATAATAGTCGGCTCACCCGAAACCAAAGTAGTTATAGACGAAGAAAAAACCGAAGATAAGAAAGACGATAATAATAAAGAAGACAATAAAGATACAACTGAAAAAGAGGAAGAAAGAAAACCTTTAGACCGTACAGGCCCTAAGAAAAACCCAAGCAGAAAAGGTCCGCTTGTTGTAATAGACGCAGGTCACGGCGGTAAAGACTCAGGCGCACTCGGCAGGGATGAAGAGGGCGAGGTTATCTATAATGAAGATGACGAGATTGCCGTTATGGAAAAAGACATTAATCTTGCCGTTGCGCTAAAAACGTATAAATATTTGTATAACGAGGGCGTCAATGTAATGATGACGCGCGACGATGACGAATTTATAGAATTGCGTGATATTGCTGATATAGCAAACGATGCTGAAGCAACGCTTTTTGTAAGTATACATAGTAACTCCGTAGACGGTGTACCAACTGCAAATGGGACAGAGGTGCTTTATTACGATACTGACGAAAAAACAGGGTATGGCATATCCAGTAAGGACTTGGCGGATAATATCCTTGTGTATATGGTAGACGTTGGCGATATGCTCGACAGAGGTTTAAGAGAGCGTCCCGGTCTTGCAGTACTTAAATGGACGGAGATGCCTGCAGCACTTGTGGAACTCGGTTTTGTTACAAATGCAGAGGATACAGAAAAACTTATTAATCCATCGTGGCAGGAAGATGCTGCATGGGGTATAGCACAGGGCATAATACGTTCGCTTGAAGATATGGAATAGATGAAAAATACAGAGCAAATCTTAATGGTTTGCTCTTGTTTTTTGCTTTTTTGTATTTACAACTATTTTCGATTGTGTTAAAATGGTTATAATGGATAAATATATACTGTAAAAGGAGATAAATAAAATGGCTGCTAAAAAAGAAGGATATAATTATGTAACATATCAGGGACAGCCTCTTATATGCAGAGGCAACACCATGATTTACGGCAACATTGCAGACCCCTATTATGTTCAGTTGACTGCACTTGATATGGACAAAATAGAGGGCGTTGAAGTTGCAGGTAACATTCAGATTGCTCTTATGCAGGGTATGCGTATTTTAAAAACTGCCGAGCGTGAGGGTATGTTTAACGCTATGGATATAGCCGAATTCTGGCTTAAAGATGCTCTGGAGGAATGATTCAAGTGAACGCAACAAAAAACCTTACCATGCTGATGGACTTTTACGAAATGACAATGGCAAACGGCTATTTTGAGCATGGCTTTAAGGATAACATCGTATGTTATGATATGTTTTTCAGAAAAGTCCCCGACGATGGTGGTTTTGCCATCATGGGTGGACTTAAACAACTTATAGATTATATTAAAGAACTCAATTTTGAAGACAGCGATATAGAATATTTCCGTTCAAAGAAAATCTTTTCGGAAGATTTTCTTGAATATATCCGCAATTTTGAGTTTTGTTGTGATGTCTGGGCGGTTGAAGAAGGTGTGCCGATATTCCCGAACGAGCCTATAGTTAAAGTTATAGGCCCTGCCATTCAGGCGCAGTTTGTGGAAACGATGATACTCTTAACAATAAACCACCAGAGCCTTATTGCTACAAAAGCAAACAGAATAGTGCGCTCTGCCGAGGGCAGACCTGTTATGGAGTTTGGCTCGCGTCGTGCTCAGGGTGTAACGGGTGCAATCAACGGTGCGCGTGCCGCATATATAGGCGGTTGCGTGGGTACTGCCTGCACAATTGCAGATAAAAACTATTCTATTCCTGCACTCGGCACAATGGCGCATAGTTGGGTGCAGATGTTTGACAGCGAATATGAGGCTTTCAAGGCTTATGCAAACACATATCCCGATAACTGTACGCTTTTGATTGATACGTACAATGTTTTAAAATCAGGACTGCCTAATGCCATAAAAGTATTTAAAGAAGAACTTATTGCCAAAGGTCACAGACCTGCTGGCGTGCGTATAGATTCGGGCGATATCACGTATCTTTCTAAAAAAATCCGTGCTGAACTTGATAAAAACGGTATGCAGGATTGCAAAATTACTGCTACTAATTCGCTTGATGAGTACATTATCCGTGATTTACTCCGTCAGGGTGCACCGATAGATGTTTTTGGCGTTGGCGAAAGATTAATCACATCAAGTTCCGAACCCGTTTTTGGCGGAGTATATAAACTTGCTGCAGTATATAAAAACGGAGAAGAAATCCCCAAAATAAAGATTTCCGAAAACACTGTCAAAATAACTACACCATGTAACAAAAAAATATACCGACTTTATGAAAATGCAACCGGCAAGGCTATCGGCGATGTTTTGGCGCTTGCTGATGAAGATGCACCTAATGGCTCACCATACGAGATTTTTGACCCCGAGCATACCTGGAAGCGTAAAACGGTTGAAGATTATTATGTAAAAGAACTGCTCGTGCCTGTATTTGAAAAAGGTAAGTGCGTGTACGAGTCACCGTCTGTTGAGGCAATACGCTCCTTCTGCAAAGCGCAGATAGATACCCTTTGGGACGAGGTTAAAAGATTTGAAAATCCTCATAAATACTATGTTGACCTCTCACCTGCACTATGGCAGATAAAGCACGATTTGCTCAGCAAAAACAATAAATAATATCATAAACTAAAATCCTGTGTCATATATTATGACATAGGATTTTTAACGTAAAGGAGAATATTTATGGAAGAGAAAAAACTTATAAGAACTGTAAAAACAGAAACACCGCACAATCTTATTATGGAAAACCGCCGTAAATTAAGTGTTTCTGGAGTGAGCGATGTAGAGAGTTTCAACGAAGACGAAATTATTCTTCATACCGATATGGGCGGGCTCTTGATAAAAGGTTCGGGACTTCACATCAACAAGTTAAGCGTAGAAATTGGCGAGGTGTCTTTAGAAGGCGAGATAGACGGCATAGACTACGTTGAAACTAAAAAAACCAAAGGCGCAGGCATCTTAAGCAGAATGTTCAGATAGTGAATTTTAAAAAGATTGGGAGATATTTATGTTTTTGTCCAGCCGACACGAACTTTACGTGCTGCTCGGCACTTTTATAGGCGGATTGGTTTTAGGTATTGTTTTTGACTTTTTCCGTATATTTCGTAAAAATTTTAAAGGCGCATCATCTCTGGTGTGGCTTCAGGATATACTTATGTGGGCAGTTATGCTGGCGGTAGTATACATAACACTTTTTATAACAAACAGCGCACAGGTGCGTTGGTACGAATTTGCCGGCTTCGGTGCAGGTATAGCGGTTTATATGGTGCTTTTAAGCCGTGTGGTTGTTATGGTGTCCTCTGCCGTTATATCGTTTGTTAAAAAGGTCATTTTGTTTATATTTAATATCGTTTCATTCCCGTTCAGAATTATTTTTAAAATCGCTGCTCCGCCTATAAAAGCAATCGGGAAATGGCTTTTAAAGAAAAAAAGACGTGTTTTTAACACACAAAAGTGCAATTTTTTAAGATTTCTCAGGATTTTTAAAAAAATTTAACTTTACAAGTTGGAAAATTTATTATATAATTATATGCGGTAGATAATTATGTGCGGAGGAGTGACACGTAATGAAAAAACGTAATTTGCGTAAAGTTTCTTTTAAAAAGATAATTTCATTAGTTGCGATTTGTTTTGTTGCGGTTATGTTTGTAAATCAGTTCAGCCGACTTAATTATTATAACGGACAGATAAAAGAGTTAGAGGGCAAAATTTCAGAGCAACAGGAAATTAATAACGAACTTTCCACTCGGCAGAACGTGTATTCTTCTAAAGAATACGTTGAAAAAATCGCCAGAGATACTTTGGGACTGGTCCGTGCCAATGAAAAGGTTTATATAGACTCCAATAATACAGAGTCTAACTGAATCACTTAAATATTCCTTGGGAGGAACAGTTTCTTTATGGATTGGAATGTTGGCGACATTGTAGAGGGTAAAATTACAGGTATTTCTAATTTCGGTGCGTTTGTTGAATTTGCACCGGGAAAGGTTGGTCTTGTTCATATTTCTGAGATTGCTTCGCATTACGTTGCAAATATTAACGACGTATACAGCGTTGGCGACGAGGTTAAGGCTAAAATTATCTCTGAACAGAACGGCAAAATCTCACTTTCTATTAAACAAACTGAGGCTCCTACGCCTGCTAAAAAAGAGTTTAAAGAAAAAAGGACGCATACAGCAAAACCTAAATATCGGTCACCGGGCAGACCGGGCGATGCCACATGGGAAGCGCCTGCTGCAGATGCAGATATGTCTTTTGAGGATAAACTCAATAAATTTAAACTTGCCAGTGATGAAAAACTGGGCGATTTAAAGAAAAAGAACGGTCATGACAGCAAACGTCGCGGAAAACGCGGCCCTGTCCCTATGATTTAAGTATAAAAATCAAATACTCGGTAATAATATGTATGTTCGCAGGAAAAATATTTAAAAAAATCGTTGACAATCCGGTTTATATGTGTTATTATAGAGTGTGCAAGCCGGAGTGGCGGAACTGGCAGACGCACAGGACTTAAAATCCTGCGAAGCTAACCCTTCGTACCGGTTCGATTCCGGTCTCCGGCATTTGCTTGTTTTTGCAAATCCGCTTGCAAGTAAAATTTAATATATCGCGGGATGGAGCAGTCTGGTAGCTCGTCGGGCTCATAACCCGAAGGTCGTTGGTTCAAATCCGGCTCCCGCAATGAAAATTGACAAGATTCATTTGAATCTTGTCGATTTTACTTATTATTTCGATTTATGATATCAGCAATACAACGTGTAATAAATAATGCAGACGCAGAAAATGTGTAAGTAGCGCTTTGTGACCTGTCTTTCAGAGAACGGTTGTCGTCGGCTGTAAGCAACCGGGCAGAGCAAAGATGTGAATTTCAGCATTGGAGTCTTTTGCGAAAGTCATTTTTGATATAAGCAAGGTGTTAATGCCACACGCCAAAAGCATACCAAAGTGCAGAAATTTTTTCTGAATTCAGGGTGGTACCGCGGGTTTTATACTCGTCCCTTTTTAGGGGCGAGTTTTTTATTTGTATAATTTTAGAAAGGATAGATATTATGACTCCAAAAACACTTGAAGTTAAGCAGGACTTCTGCGACGCTCTTGCAAAAGTCACCAATATGGAAGAACTTGAGCAGTTGCGCGTGGAATACACCGGTAAAAAAGGTTATGTTACCGATTTGCTTAAGGATATGAAAAACCTCTCAAATGAGGAGAAAAAGACTTTCGGTCAGGAAGTTAACGTACTCAAAAACGAAGTCAACGACAAACTGGCTGAAAAAAGAGAAGAATTGCGTCTTAAAGAGATTGAACTTGAAAACAGCCGTATGCCTGAGTTCGATATTTCAATCCCTGCAGATTTGAAACGCGGTTCGTATCACCCCATTACTCTGGTACAACGCCAGTGCGAAGAAGTTTTTAAATCTATGGGATTCGTTGTTGAGGACTACAGCGAGATTGTAACCGACTACGAATGCTTCGAATCGCTCAACATCCCCAAAAATCATCCTGCGAGAGATATGCAGGATACATACTATCTGCAAAACGGTCAGCTCCTCAAATCACAAACATCGGCTGAAG
>JAZSBW010000011.1:0-2184 GCA_045602585.1 Clostridia bacterium | reverse complement strand
ACATTTTTAATTATGATTACTATGTACCAAACATTCCGTTGAAAGCATAGCACGCACCGCCTATTGTTACGGGATTACACTCCAAAACAGAATATTCTATAGTTTTATTCTTTATTAATGATATTTCATTAAAATGTTTTTCCAATGGATTTAAAAGATGCTCACCCAAGACACGTATTGCCCCTCCTATTACAATTGATTCGGGGTCTATAAGATTTACAATATTATTTATACCAAATGCCAATGCTTTTGCAACGTCATTGATAGTATCAATCATTACATCATCACCACTATAAAGTTTATCACGAAGTTGGCTTACAGAATAGCAACCTGTTCTTTCAAGTATAGCAGGAAGACTTGCTACAAGTTCAAGGCAACCGTAGTTACCACACTGACAGCGCTTGCCCTTATAATCAACAGATATATGACCAAACTCACCTGCCATACCACCACCATCATAAATAGCACCGTCAATCAGTATTCCTGCGCCAACACCATCATCAATATCAATAGACACAAGATTATTTGAAAGCCCATGATTTCCAAATTCTTTTTCGGCATAAGCAATTAAACCAGAATTATTTTTAAGATATACTTTTGTTTCGGGCATTGCACCACACACTATTTTATATATATCAGCAGCATCAGTATGTAAAATTGTGGATGATACAAGCGTATTGCTTTTAGGATCAATCACGCCCGGAACACCTATTGTTATGCCAAATATCCTCCTGTTGCGCGTTGACACACCAATAGCATGCATTATAGCCATAGCAAGGTTATCGTACGACATAACAGGAACAGCAACATGAAATACCGATGTAAAATCAAGTGCATAAACATCCGCAACAATCTGGTTTTTTTGAACATCGATACCAAGAAAAAAACCGCCGTGAGCGCTTACCTGAAGCAATACTGCCTTCCTTCCGCTTGTTGTAGAGTCTTTTATTCCGCATTCATTAACTAATCCGACTGACATAAGTTCATCAACCAATGACGATACAGTTGTAGCA
The DNA here is from genome assembly GCA_045602585.1 of Clostridia bacterium. Lineage (GTDB taxonomy): Bacteria > Bacillota > Clostridia > UMGS1810 > UMGS1810 > SIG455. The sequence goes on along the minus strand of JAZSBW010000011.1, from coordinate 1,171 downwards.
CTTAATCCGGTTATTTTTTTTATATCTGCACGCGAAATCATGCCATGTTTATGTATAAGACGAAATACCAAACGTAAGTTCGATTCTTTTATCAACTGTTGTGATGCTTTAACAACTTCTATCATTGTACAAATAACCCCAAATTAACACATTGACTTTAACAATTACATTATAGTACTACTCACATCAATCTGTCAAGGAAAAAATTGTAACGCTCATTTCAAGTCCTGTCAAAAAACAATTTGTACATATTTCCGTTGTGATCAGTATAATAACAAATATCATTTTCAAAATCAATCATTTCAGGTTCTATATTCGTTCCAAAATCCTTAAATTTCTTAAAATCGATTTCCTTTTTTAACTTTGTATCAATAATTCTGATAGCGGGCGGATAATCCGGACTATCGGTAAATCCCTCTAAAGAGTAAATTTTGCCTTTGTTGCAACAAGCCCCCTGAACATAATAATGATAATCGCAATCAAAATATTCGAGGATATCGGACTCATGCAGTACAACCTTTTTGACATTATATTTTTCACACATTTCACCTTGATTTGTTTTAGGAAGATTGAACGAAAAATATCTTGTTGAGTGTGCATTATCACGCATTGTAAAAGCATAATAAATACCTTGCTCTGTATCAATAGTAAAATTACCATATGGTCTTACATCATTTTTTTCTCCGGCAGACTTCCAAAGGTTTTCATCTTCAACAAATCCTATTTCAATGATTTGCACAAGTGTTGATTTAAAACTTTTTAAATTTCGCTGCAAGCGGTAAACCAGACATACACCTTTTAATTTATTGTCAGAACCGGCATAATTATTGTATATATTTGTATACAGTAACGGGAATTCATCTTTTTCATCATAATATTCATTTCCAAACATAACAGAATTACTATGAGGCATTATCACATCATTTTTATCTAGGACAAATTCAGCAAAAATCTCTGCTTCGGCATTTTTTGCACTTTCAAGAGATTTAGTTTCATATACCGTACATTCGCCTCGGCTATTAAAACTGAAGAAATAGCCATTACTGATAGCACCATCCTGACGAGCACCCTTTATTTTTGACAAAAATTCGATTTTCATAATATTTTTTCCTCCTACCCTACAGTCCAACTTTTATAGCATTGATGCCTTTTTAAATGCTGACAGTTCACT
>JAZSBW010000010.1:0-3952 GCA_045602585.1 Clostridia bacterium | reverse complement strand
CGATGTAGGTAACATTGTATTGCGTGACAGAAAACGACTTTCGGAAGATGGTGTTATAATCGTTGTAGTTTCCATTTCGCAACAGACGCACTCGCTCGTCGGTCAGCCTGAGATAATCTCAAGAGGATTTGTGTACGTGCGCGAATCGGCTGATTTAATGGATAATCTGCGTTCGGTTGTTGTAAACTGTATGGAGATATGCAAAAAGAATAAAATCTACGACTGGGCGACTATTAAAAATAACCTTAAAAGCAAAATATCGGAGTGCCTGTTTGAAGAAACAAAACGCAGTCCGATGATAATACCGATTATAATGGATGTATAAAAACATTTAAAAGGCAGAAACATAAATTGTTTCTGCCTTTTTTGTAGAGTACGATGCCTTCATCGTCCCGCTTTATTATTCCTGTTCTTCTTTTTCTTTAATACGTCTGTCTAAAAATCTGTTGATTGCAAGCAATATAACCGCCAGCGCAGGTGCGCCCAAAAACATACCTGTAACGCCAAATAATCCGCCGCCTATGATGATGGCAAATATAATCCAGAACGGGCTTAAATTAATAGAATCACCCAAAATTTTCGGGCCTAAAATCATACCGTCGAACTGCTGGAGCGCGAATATGAAAAGTCCAACCCAAACCGCCTGCAGAGGCGACTCAAAAAGCACCAGTAGCACAACGGGGATAGCACCGATAAACGGGCCGAAATACGGAATCATATTTGTAACGCCTACAATAACGCTGTAGAGTGCGCTGTTGTCCACACGGAGCATTTTAAGACCGATTAAACAAATAATACCTATAATGAGCGAGTCGATGGTTTTGCCTACGATAAAGCGAGAGAATATGCCGTGCGCCTCCATAGCATAACCGCCGAGTTTGTCGGAATTTTCGGGTTTTAAAAATGCACGTGTGATGCGCTTTACGCCATTTAACAGATTGTTTTTCTCCAAAATAAAGTATACGGATATAATAATGCCAAAAACAACGTCAAGCACAGTACCGCTGGCATTGAGCACACCGCCGACGATTTCGGTAATGGCAGGTGTAAGAGAGGTAAACTTGTAATTGCTGAAAAATACTGTGAGTTCTTTTTCAACTGTTGCTATGGCGTTGAATATCAGTTTGCCTACAACGGAGTGATTCCAGTCGCCGTTTCTAAGTTCCATAAGCCTGTTAAAATAGTCGGGCATCTGATTTATAATGTCTGCCACGCTTTTAACGAGCAGAGGTATCAGCATATTAAGTATCAGCACAAGTACAGCCGCCGCAATGGCATATACCACGATTATGCTTAAGGTTGTTTTGCCCTTTTTGAGTTTTTTGATTTTGCCAAAGACTTTTTGTTCAAAAAAGTTTACAGCAGGGTTTAAAAGGTAGGCGAGCACACCGCCGATTATAAAAGGCATAAGTAAACTTTTAGTTGTAGAAAGTATACCTTTAATGGCAACTGCAACGCCTTCAATATTCATAATAATTTTATATGCTAAAATCACCGCTACCGCAGTAAACAAAAATGTAGCGGTGTTTTTTGTTTTAAGCGCTTTGATTTTTTCCAGCATCAGTATTCCCCCAATAACAGTCATTACCATTATTATACACTATGTTTTAAAGATTGTACACATTTTTTGTTATAAAACCAGAAAAATTTTCATATATATTTGGTATCAAAGTGTATTTATATAAATTTATCATAAGGAGGATTATCATGTCCGTAGAACTGGAAAAGAAGATTATAAAAACGCACCGCACGTTAAATGCAACGGGTACGCAGGCGACTATGGATAACGACATCATAGTGCCCGACACACAGCCCGACGTTAAAACGGTGTTGCAGGCAGAGATTCTGCCGATGATATGCGAAAAGCATATCCAAAGGGACTACATTATTTTAAGCGGTAATGTAGACTATTCAATTGTATATTTAAGTGACGAGAAGGACGCCCCCTCAAGAGTTAAGTCTATCAGCACACGTGTGCCGTTCACGCATCAGATAGAAGCGTCCGGTGCGCAAGAGGCATCATTTGCAGGTATTAAGGCAGATGTTGTAAGCGTGGACTTTTCTGCCGTTAACAGCCGTAAGATAAACGTAAAAAGCGTGGTGGATTTTGAAAGCAATATCATCCGTGCCGACGATTTTCAGGCGGTAAGCAATGCAATAAGCGAGGGGGAACTGCCTTGCAAGCAAAAAGATGTTGAGTCGTTTTCGCTTAAAGACTATGCCGAGAATGAGTTTGAGGTAAGCGATGTTATGAGCATATCGTCCGGCAGCGAGGTTATTGAAGATATTTTAAAAGTAGATGTGCGTGTAGCTGGTAAAGAGATTAAGTCCATCAACGGCAAACTTGTTGCAAAAGGCACATTGGAGGCACGCGCACTTTATACCGATACCGCAGGTCAGTTGCAAAGTATGGAGGGCAGCATACCTTTTACAGAGGTGCTAAGCATTGACGATGTTTACGAAAATGATATCTGCGAGTCTGAATATACGATTACGGATTTGCAGTACAGCGCAGCGGCAGACAACGACGGAGATGCGTCTATGATAGAAATTCGTGCACGCATAAATGCCGCTACGTGCGTTTATGAGCAAAGTTGCGACAGCATAACTGATGATTTGTACAGCCCGTATTTTGATGTAACAGTTGCACGTGATAAAGCAAAGGTTACACAAGTGGTGTACGCATCAAGCGACAGAAACATTGTTAAGGAAAACATCAACATCCCCGCCGACGCACCGTCAATTGCAAGAATTTATAATGTGGTTGTAAAACCATACGTAGAGAATGCGCAGATTTCAGCAAACAAGGCAGAGATTTCGGGCATAGCAGACACGTACATAGAGTATACCTCTGCAAATACAGATGCACCCGTGTGGTGCCATAAATGTGAAATTCCGTTTGCATATTCTGTATCTGCAGATTGCTCAAAAGATGCGCAGATAAGTGTAATTTGCGAGGCAGACGAGATTTCGTATTCAGCATCATCTGCAAATTCAGCAGATGTAAGATTTACCCTTAATTTCGATACTAAGATTGTGGAAGAAAAAGACGTAAGTTATATAAAAGATGTAGAAGCAGACGAGGAAAACGCAGTTGATAAAGATAAGATGCCGTCTATAACGATATATTTTGCCGCAAAGGGCGAGAAGATGTGGGATATATCCAAGCGTTACCACACCACAACAGAGGCAATCTGCGCTGCAAACGGATGCGAATTCCCCGAAGTTCTGGCAGAGCCGAAGAAAATTATGATTCCAAGAAAAAGTGTTTGCTGAGTGATATAGAAATGAAAAATCCCCTTTACAAAAAGGGGATTTTTTGTGTTTATCTCATTTTATGATTATTAATCCAACTTAAAATTTCTTCGTACTTCATTTCACCCGATGCGACAGAAAGACCAAGATTAACGACATCTTCATTAGTACAATTAAGTCTGATTCCGCCAACTTCTAAAAAAGTGAGCATTACATATACACCTATTCTTTTGTTTCCATCTACAAAAGCATGGTTAGATATAAGAGAAAAACCTAATCTTGCCGCCTTTTCCTCTTTAGTTTTGTATAATGGTTCGCCATCAAATGTGGCGTATGCATTTTCAAGAGCACTTTCTAAAAGTCCTGCATCTCTTACACCTACAGAGCCACCTGTTTCCTGTGCAATCATCTGATGCAGCAGAAGAACTTTTTCTTTATCAAACTTAATCATTTTGCCAACTCCTCAAACGCAGGTTTAAATCTATTCATAATTCTGCGTGCAGCAACATCTATTTTTTCATCATCGGTAATTTCAAAGTAATCATTGTTTTCGACATCTACAAGTAAAAATTTAGGTTTATTATTTTTAAAAATGACAGCCTGACCATTTTTTTCAGCCACTCTTGCAACTTTAGAAAAGTTTTGATTTGCTTCTGTCATGGTGGTGATGGTATTAGTATCAATTTTCATATTATCA
>JAZSBW010000009.1:0-3038 GCA_045602585.1 Clostridia bacterium | reverse complement strand
TCATACTCTATTAAAAGCCTCCCTGCTCTGTTCTGTTGATAATATCATCCTGAAGTGACCGTGAAAGAGTTGTAAACAGCGCACTGTAACCTGCAACGCGAACCACAAGGTTTTTATAATTTTCCGGATGCAACTGAGCGTCACGCAAAGTTTCACGGCTTACTACGTTAAACTGCATATGCATACCCTTCTGGTCAAAGAATGCACGAATAAGCGATATAAATGCTTCTATACCTGATGCACCTTTAAGTGCCGACGGGTGGAACTTCATATTAAAGAGTGTCCCGTTAGATGCAATACCATGGTCAAGTTTAGCAACTGAGTTAGCCGCCGCTGTAGGTCCATTCACGTCGCTTCCTGCCGCCGGCGATACACCATCTGCTATAGGTGCACCTGCAAGTCTGCCATCAGGAGTAGCGCCCGTCTGCAATCCGAGCGGAACATTAGCAGATACAGGATAAAGTCCTGCGTGATAGATACCACCTCTGGGATTAGTGTATTTTTCTACAGGTTTAGTATATGTATAAGCCGCCTCACGACCATAGAGGTCAACTTCGTCTAAATCGTTACCGAATTTAGGCAATGATTTGATTTTTTCGTAAAGTGCTTTATACTCATTCTTTTTAGAGACTTCAATATTATTCTCTTTAATTTGTGAAAAGATTTCTGCAATCTGTTCTTTTGTAATTTCATATCCTTTAGCAGTGATTTCTTTAGCAACCTCTACCGTGAGATTTTTAGCATAAGCATCACTATACGGCATACCAAAGTTATTTTTAAGTGCATCTGAATACTGCTGAAGTGTAACTGTTTTAGTTTTATAAACAAGTTCGTCTATTGCATACAAGGCATCTGCTACGTTCGCAATACCAAATCCCTGAGGTCCGGTAAAGTTATACACAGCACCACCCTCCTGAGCGGATTTACCTTTTTTGATACAATCATCAAGCATAGATGAAAGGAAAGGCAACGGACAACGCTCTGCATGAGCAGTATCTATAGCGTTATCGGAGTTAACCATCAGTTTGATTGTGTAATCCATCTGCTTTTTATATGCATCAAAAAATTTATCGTAAGTATCAAGGTCAGCAAGTTCGCCTGTCTTAAGACCAACCTGAACACCTTTGTCCATACCGTTTGAGAAAACCAGTTCCATTGGTCGGCACATATTGAAGAATGCAGCATCGTGCCAACCGTCTGTTTTTCCACCTTTTTGAGGCTCAACACAACCAATAATGCAATAGTCACGTGCATCCTGAAGTGAAAGACCTCTTGAAATAAGAGCAGGAATAATAATTTCGTCATTATAGTAAGCAGGAAGACCTATACCTGTTTTGGTAAGTTCAGCCGCTTTAACCATAAGGTCGTGCGGTGTGCCGTTCCATACTCTCATAGAAAGTGATGGTTGTGGCAGATTAACGTGCATAGAAGCGCTTATACACATATACGACAAATCGTTTGTAGCGTCTAAGCCGTTTATATCCTGACCGCCGACAATAAGATTCTGGAACATACTGTATCCGGCAAAACCTTCAGCAGACAAAAGGTCACGAACTTTATTAAGACTGTTAAGTTTTACCCATACGCAGTCGATAAGTTCCTGAGCCTGTTCACGCGTGATTTTACCGCTTTCAAGGTCTTTGATATAATAAGGATACATATACTGGTCAAAACGTCCGGGTGAAATTGAGTGACCGCTTGACTCTGTTTGGATAAGAAGTTGAATAAACCAGAATGACTGACATGCCTCGTGGAAACTCTGTGCCCCGTTAGCAGGAACTTTATCACAGATTTCTGCAATAGTTAAAAGTTCGTCACGTCTTTTAATATCTGTACATTCGCTTGCCATCTCACGTGCGGCAACGCTGTAGCGCTTTGCGAATATAATAGCGCTTTCGCAACTTTCCATAACAGATGTAAGGAAATAGTAACGAGTATTATAGTCGCTATCGTAAACATTGCATTTGTCTCTTTCAGCCTTTGCCTGCGCCCAGATACCTTTATAACCAATTCTTAAAACTTTAGCATAATCAACACTTACGTGACCGATACCATTATAAAAATAGTTACCGGTTGTAAAGATATTATGTTCAATGGCAGTTAAAGTCTCGGGTGCCATATAGGAGGTGGCACGTTCACTTGTAGTTCTTCCCTGCCAGTATTTATGTACTTCCTTCAATTTAGCAGCAGTTTCTTCGGAAATATAGAATGGGTCTGCACTACGTGTTGCTACTGTTTCAAACTCGTCCTCAAGCCATTTATTAGAAAACTCAGGGAATGTCTGGCAACCTCTGCGAGCAAAACTGTTGCATCCGACAATAAGTTCATCGTCGCGGATAACAATAGGAAGTTTTTCAACTATAGCCCTGAATGCTCTCGATTTCCTTAAATATATAGGCAATTCTTCTGTGTTTTTATAACTTTCCGTAATAATTTCAGCACGGGTTGACTCAATAGTCGGTGTGCCAGAATACAAATCATCTATAAGTTTTTGTATACGGTCTGTTTTAGGGATATCAGCAGTATAAACTTTTTTCATTTTTAACCCTCCTATTTTGATATTTATATCATACATCAAAAAACAGATAAAGTCAACACTTTTCAAAGAGAAAAAAACAAAAACACAGAAAAATACGCAAAAACACCACAAAGAGGTAGTGTATACCCTTTGCGGTGTTCAATATTTTCTGTATTTTACACTCTTTGTGCACAGCCTGATGCCCACAAACGCACCATATGCATAAAAATGTCAGAAAATTTAATCTTATCTATATTTTCACTGAAAATAATTTCTTTTTCGCCTGATTTTTTACCATCGGTGTAATATTCCATAATGCCAGCCAATGATCCCGCTTCAATCGGTGCCACCAAATCTGTTTTAATAACGGGTTTCATTTCCACCTGAGGAGTTTCGCCTTTCTTAGTAAGAACTTCAAATGGTTCTTTTAACAAAAGATTAGTTGTTCTTTTTACCCCTTTCGAAACAGGGTATTCCCCTACTATGTCGCCTGCATTAGTGATTGCTTTTATCGCATAAT
>JAZSBW010000008.1:0-7978 GCA_045602585.1 Clostridia bacterium | reverse complement strand
TTTCCCCATTACAAAAAACCTTATAGAAGCAGATATGAGTGTGTTTATAAATATGAAGTATGGTATTTACAATGGAATCAGTATGAAAAATATGGATTGGTTTGAAATTGCAAAACAAAAAAAAGGTTTAATTCATGTTTTCCAAATTGAGGATTGTCCTGATTATGTTTTTTTTGTGAAATATATAAAAAACCAACAGAAAAAATTTCCACAAGATAAGGAATATTTGGGAGTATGTGTTTTAGGGGTTGATATGTACAGACTGATGAAGAAACTGGAAATGCGTTCAGGTACAATGTCTACAGGAATCGTAGTGCTGGATAAGGAAAACAAAATCATTTTCAAAAACAAATTAATTTTAAACGAAAATGTATTAGAAAAAGCACTGAATAATATTCCCGTTATCGTTGAGAAAAGCGAGGAGTTTAAAATAGATGATTACATTGCATATATAGTGCGAACAAGCACGGAAATCAGTTTTTTATCACTTATACCTATTAATGAGTTATATTTAAAAACCGACGAAATTCAAGATATTATAATATTGGCTTCGATTTTTGCTGTTATTTCTATAATGATTATTTCTATGTTCTTATCAGTCTGTCTAACAAATCCAATTAAAAAACTGTCGATGCAGATGAGGTCTGTAAAGAAGCAGGATATAACTGAACTTACGGTTTCATATCCGTTTAATGATGAGGTTGGGGATTTGTATTCCAGTTTCAATATGCTTGTAAAAAAAGTAAAAACATTAGTGAGGGAACTTGAGTCGGAAATACAAAGAAGTAAAAAATTGGAATTGCAAATGTACCAATTACAGATTAATCCTCATTTTCTGTACAATGCACTTGACTCAATTTTCTGGATTTCTACAATGAACGGTCAGGATAAAATTTCAAATATGACAAAGTGGCTTTCGGATATCTTCAGGTACAGTTTGAAAGACAGTACTACATATGCACCGCTATCGGAAGAAATTAAAATTGTCAAAAGTTATGTTATGCTCCAGCAAGAAAGATATAGAGAAAAAATTGAACTTGAAATAGCATTTGATGAAGGCACAAAAAATATTTATGTTCCCAAATGTATAATTCAGCCAATCGTCGAGAATGCAATTATTCATGGCTTTCCTGAAGAAGATGACTATATTTTCAAAATAAAAATATATACAGAAACTGCAGGGGATATGGTTGATATTTGTATTGCAGATAATGGTGTGGGGTGTGAAATCGATAAACTCAACAGATTTGCAGACGAAAAAGAAGAAACTTTATCGCCGGATAAAGTCGGTATACGAAATGTAAACAAACGACTTAAACTTATTTATGGAACGGATGGTGGGGTTAGTTATAAATTAAATGAATTTGGCGGTATCACTACCATTCTATCAATTAAAAATCAACAAAAAATGGAGGAATTCTTAAATGAAAGCATTTATGAGAAAACTGAATAGGAGAAAAACACTGATTATTATGGTGCTTCCGGTCATAATATACTATGTTTTGCTTCATTATCTGCCAATGTTTGGCGCTGTTATAGCGTTTAAAAATTTTAAATACAGTAAAGGTTTTTTGGGCAGCGAATGGGTTGGATTTAAAAATTTCGAGTTTTTATTTAAATCATCCGATGCGTGGATAATTACAAGAAATACAATTGCGTATAACGTTGTTTTCATAGTGCTGGGTATGATTCTTTCAATGTCTCTGGCGATAGTTTTTGATATGCTCGGTAAGAAAAGTATACTCAATAGAGTAAATCAGACACTCGTGTTGTTTCCGCATTTCATATCCTGGGTAGTTGCTACATATTTTGTGTCAGCGTTTTTAAGCACTGATAAGGGTGTGTTAAATCAACTTATTATTTCATTAGGCGGCAGTGAGATTGATTGGTACAGTGAAACGAAATATTGGCCTTTTATACTGACTATTTGTTATATGTGGAAACATATCGGTTATAACAGTATAGTATACTATTCAACAATAAAGGGATTTGATGTTGAGTTTTATGAGGCTGCCAGAGTTGATGGTGCAACATGGTTTCAGCAAATCCGATACATCACAATGCCATTATTAAAATCTATGGCAATTATTATGTTGATATTGAATATCGGTTCAATTTTCTATTCTGATTTTGGTTTGTTTTATCTGATACCAAAAAACTCAGGTGCATTGTATCCCGTAACGAATACTATAGATACTTATGTTTACAACGGTTTCATCGGAGGCGGAAATATCGGCTCAAGCGCAGCGACAGGATTATATCAATCGGTTGTAGGATTCATTTTAGTGTTGGTTGCTAACGGTATTGTAACAAAAGTATCACCGGAACAGGCAATGTTTTAATGGAAGGGGCGTGAATATGATGGTACTTGGAAAAAATAAGATGAAAAAACAAATCAATGTTGATGACGGTGCTTTGGCAGATGTTCCTGTTTGGGTAAAAGCAGTTTCCTATATAATTACAACATCCTTGGCATTAAGTACTCTGATACCTTTGTTGCTTTGTATTTCTGTTTCTTTTACGGATAATACGGCACTTGCTTTGAACGGTTATCAATTAATCCCCGAAAAATGTAGTCTGGATGCATATGCGTATATTGCCAAAACGGGTGAGCAGATTATTAATTCGTATGCAGTGAGCATTTCAACTATGATTATGGGAACACTGATTGGTATTCTGGCAATGACTGCATTTTGTTACGCTATTACAAGAAAAGAATTTGACTTGGTTTCAGACAAATTGGTATTTTTTGTTTACTTTACAATGCTGTTTAATGGCGGAACTGTTGCAACGTATATGGTTATATCAAATGTATTGCATCTTCGCGATACATTCTGGGTATTGGTTATTCCGGGGTGTATAAGTTCTATGTACATAATGATTATTAGGACATATATGAAAACATCAATCCCCGATGCGGTTATAGAGTCTGCAAAACTTGACGGTGCAGGTGATTCTATTTGCTATTTTAGGATAGTACTTCCTATGTGTGTTCCTGTTATTGCAACTATTATGTTGTTTTTGTCAGTTCACTATTGGAACAGTTGGTATAATGCATTTTTGTATATCGTAAAGAGTGATTTTGTTCCATTGCAGCTTTTGCTTAAGCGAATAGAGAAGGATATTTCGTTTTTACAAAATTCGGCTTCCGGAATCAGCGAGATTGAGGCAGCAGAACTGAGAAAGAGCCTGCCGACAGAAAGTTTTCAGATGGCGATGGTTGTTTTGGTTGTAGGGCCGATTTTGATTGCATATCCGTTTTTCCAGAAGTATTTTGTTAAAGGTGTTACCGTTGGTTCGGTAAAAGGTTGATAATTTTAAAATACTATAAATCAGGAGGAAGTTATGAAAAAATTATTTTCAAAGTTTAACTTGAAGGCAGTGTTGTGTATCTGTTTAAGTGTCGGTATGGTTCTCAGTGTAACATCTTGCGGTACTGATAATAAAACGGCTTCGACAGATGAGGAGTATGAAATCATTTGGTATAACCGAATGAGCAAGACAAGAGACCATGATATGGTGTTTGAAGAAATCAGCAAGTACACAAAAGAGAAAATCAATGCCAAAATTACATGTATTCCTATTACAAATTCAGAGTTTGCAGAAAAAATGCGTATTATTATGGCGGCGAATGAAAGTTTTGATCTTTGCTCAGCAACGTCAGAATTTACTGATAACGTTTCTAAGGATGGATATCTGGCTTTAGATGATTTGCTTAAAGCAGAAGGACAAGATATTTTAGATGTTATGCCTGAGTATATATGGGATAGCGTCAGAGTGAACGGTAGTATTTATGCAGTTCCTACATTGAAGGACTGGGCAAATGAAACAGTTATTTCGTGGAATAAATCTTTGATGGAAAAATACAATTTTGATCCTGATTCCATAAAGAAGTTTTCAGATATTGAACCAATGCTTCAGGTTATTAAGGAAAACGAACCCGAAAAGTACCCCACCGCTTATATAGGTTCAAATAATTCATTATATGGATTTTTGCCTTTTGAAAGAATAAGCGGAAGTGTTTTAGGCGCATTTCCGAAAGGTAATTATGATAAGATAATTAACTGGCTTGAAACTGATGAGGCGATGGATTTCTTTAAAATGATGCATAATTGGTTCAATAAAGGCTATCTGAGAAAAGATGCTGCAACAGTTTCCAATACCAGAGATATAGAACAGGCTAATCGCTTCTTCTCAGGTTACGGAGCAAGCCTTCCTTATTACGAAGAACAGTTAAATGCGGGATATGAGGACGAAAGAAAGATTAAATTTGTACATATAAATGAGCCTGAAATTTTAACATCAAATGTACACGCATCAATGCAGGCAATTTCAAGAACATCAGAGAATCCTGAAGTAACAATGAAATTTTTAAATATGCTTTACACAGATGCAGATTTACTTAATATGGTTGTTTACGGAATTGAGGGTGTTCACTATAATATGATAGACGACACACATCTTCGTTATCCCGATGGTATTAAGATGTGGAAGGATAACAACTACTATGGTAATGCTTCCGTGCAGGGTAACCGTTATTTGTTAAAACTTGTTGAGGGCACTCCTGATGACATCTGGGAAAAATATCAGCAGTTTAATGATGATGCGATTAAATCCGAGGCGTTAGGATTTGTATTTGATTCAAGTTCCGTGGCATCAGAACTTGCAAACGCCAATAACGTGTATGCGGAATTTATTCCTCCTATTCTCTGCGGTGCTGTGGATCCGGAGGTATATGTTCCTCAGGCAATCGAAAAATTTAAAAAAGCAGGTATTGACAAAATATTAGACGAGGTTAACAGACAGTACGAACAATGGCGTGCTGCCAAAGGGGGAAAATAATGAGAGTAGCAAAATATTTCTTATGTGTTTCCTTGCTCTGTATGTTGTGTTGTTTCTCGGTTAGTGCATCCTCAGAAGCATATGAACGAAAAGTTAATGTGACTGAAAAGGATGCGGATATAACAGTTGTATTAAAGACATCGGCGAATGAAAGCGCAGGATTGCAAATTATTAAGCCGAATGCCACCTTTCCGCCAGTCTCCGGTGATAGCGAAATGATGTCACAAACCTTTGCTTATCTGGGAGAGGTTGTTGGCGATGAATTTGGTTTTGCTGCTTGCACATTCAATTCCGGTGATACGGTTGGTGAATATACCGTTCGTTCGGATAGCGAAATTATAAGAATAGAAGTATCTCCGGATTATAAGATATTTGCGCTTTCGTGGCCTCACGCATATGCTTCCGAACCTTTTATGGATTATGCGTATGACCATATTTACGAACCCAAATGGCTTTCCAAAACATATATTTCCACTTCTGATAATATAAAAAATGAAGCAGTGAGACTGAAAGAATTATTAGATAAAGATCCGGTTGGTAAGCGTTCGATTACTATTGCTAACAATCTTTGTAATATGCTTCTGTCGGATTCGGAATATTATGTCTATACAAATCAAGGCACGCTTGACAGTTTGAAGAATGATTACTTAGATGCGTTCTTTAAAGAATTTAAAGCAATAGGCGGAGAGGTAGATTATGTATGGATAGACTACGAAAAATCGCTTTCTGTTTATAATATGCGTACTGCGGAAAATGAGAAACTTGGAGAAGATGCAACTACCCAACAAAAAAATGAGGCTGCATATGAACTGTTCAAAACAGTTAGAGAGCATTCACGTTATGCGAGTGAAATCAAGCCGCTTCTGGATGAACTTGGTTTTGAGGTATGTACTGATGCAGATAAATTTGAACTGTATAATTTGACAATTCCGAGTATTGTTGCTAATGAATCGTGTCTTATTTGGGACACGGCTATGGAGAATAAGTTAAGAAGGTTAATCAATGACTATATTTATGAACCTATTAAAACATATTATCCAGATGTAAAATTTTCCAACTATGGTGATAATGCAGGAAAACCTTGGTATAAAGTACCATCATATAGGGGTGTGGAGAACTATAAGGGAGGAAATAAAATAACGGTAGGAACACATTCAACCAAAGCATCGTATGTGCGTCCGTTTACCGGGGCAATCACTTGGCCCGAGGATTTTGCGGATGACACTTATCCGCTTACATCATTTAATGTTTTTCGTTATGCTCAAAATGCCCAGAGGTCATCGTATTTGTCAAATGAAAACCATTTAATACAGTCATGGGTATCTTTTTACAATTATGGAAATGCGGAAAGTGATTCCGATGAACAAAAAGCGGCTTACGTATCCGATACGCCGTATTATCCCGAACTTATTTATCATATTGCAATGCTGAATCCCGACCCGTTTCTGTTTTATGGACCTGTTTTAGGTAATAAAGCTACACTTGAGGAACAAATGGAACTTTATCTTGATGATCGTGCATCAAACTTTTCTAATCTGCTTGAGGAAATAAACTCGTTGGTAGGATATAAGGATAGAGTTTCCTTGGTGGATGAGTTGGTTTCTTGGAGTAAGCCATATATTATTTCAGGTATGCATGCGAACGGAAAAGATATTTACAGAATTACGCCGGATATTTCAAAGGGCGTTACAAAAGCCACGTTTTGTGTTGATACTGAAACACCAACATTTAGCATTGACGGCGAAACCATCAGTTTCCCCAATGGAAGGATAATAACTCCTGAGACTGATATAGAGTCTTATGGATATTGGATAGAAATGCCGGAAGGCGAAAAGCCCCATATTGAATATGCTCAGGCAGACTCGGAGTTGTTTGTAAATCTGGAGGTTTATGATTTGCAAAAAGGTGTCGCTCTCAAAAACGATCTGTCCAATGACGGTTTAGCAGTACGGTTTGAAGTGAAAAATAGCAGTGCTGAGTCAAAAGATATTATGCTTATTATGGCACAATATGAGGGGGACTGCATGTCTTCTCTTAAAACATTAACAAATAAAACGTTTTACTCGGGTGAGGAAAAAATTGTTGTAGAGGAAATACCGAGTGCTGAAATCAGTAACGAAACAACAAAAGTTGTATTTTTCGTTTGGGACAGTTGGAATGGATTGCTTCCATATCAAGAAGAATACACACTTACGAAAGGAAGTTGAGTATGAAAAATTTAAAAGCAATAGCGTACGTGTTAATAGTATGTGTGTTGCTGACAGCAATGCCTATAAACGGCTTTGCAACAGAAACTGTTTCAAAATTACAGTTAACTGTTGAGCTGGGGGCGGGCGCTGCAAACAAGTCTGTTGGTGTGAAGGTGTATAACCCCGGAAAATCTTCAACACCCGATGGGGATATAAACTCCTCAAATGTGACTGAGATATTCAGATACATAGGTGAGGAAACTGCCGATGGTGAAGGAAAGGTTACTATAAGTTTTGTTCCGGGACAGGACAGTGTTTGGTATACGATTGTTGCCACTCCTGAAATTGGCGCATTTCCTAAAACAGAGAGAAAAGCATATATTTCTCAAAGCAGTTTTGATACTGCCGCCAATGCACTCAAAGCAGCCGACGGCACAGGGGTAACGGCAGGTAATTTTTTTAAAGAGCCTTCAGAACTTGACCCTTTAAAAATTGATTATCTTCCCGATTATGTCGTTTTAGAACTGGATACAACCGATGCATATAGAAATGTATTCAACGCCGAACTCTGCACTGCTGAAACAAAGAAGGAAATTTATAAAACTTATGAAAGATATGGAGCAGATATTGAATCAGGCTCTGATACAATTCGTGCAGAGGTAAAGAATTTATTTGAAAAATCAGTTTATGAAGAAGTGTTTTTCAATTTGAAGGATGAAACAAAACTGAAAAACTTCATTAAGAATTATGAAGATGAATTAGAAATTACGGAATTGCCTGTTTATAAAAACATTTATAAAAATACGTCAAAATATTCCAAACTGGTAAGCGGAATGATAGAGGCACTGGCATCACATGACTGGACAATTGAAGAAAAAGCCGATAAAGCAACCACAATTCAGGCAATAATGTTTTTGAATGCTGTTCAGAGTGCTACACTTTATGAT
>JAZSBW010000007.1:0-3425 GCA_045602585.1 Clostridia bacterium | reverse complement strand
ATATTCAATATTATAAAAACTCGGCACATACACACCGTCAATTTTGGCAACTGCACGAAGATATTCTTCTCTCGGAGCACCGCTTTTTTTCCACTCCGCATATGCGTCCATAACTTCCATCATAACTTCTTCGCCCTCACCAAGCATATAATAGTCGGCAAAGTCAGCAAGACATTCAGCACTATATGCACAAGGTCCGCCCATAACAATGAACGGGTCGCCGTCACCACGGTCTTTTTGAAGTTTAGGTATTCCGGCAAGGTCAAGCATATTCAGTATATTTGTATAACTCATCTCATACTGGAGAGTGAATCCTAAAAAATCAAAGTCTTTTATTGCATCAAATGATTCCATACCGTAAAGCGGTATATTATTCTTGCGCATTTGATCTTCCATATCTATCCAGGGCGCAAATACGCGCTCACACCACGTATCTTCACGCGAGTTTAAAAGATGATAAAGAATTTTAAGTCCAAGATGCGACATTCCCACTTCGTAAATATCGGGAAAGCAAAATGCAAATCTGATATCAACATCTTCTGCATTTTTATGAACGCTGTTAAATTCATTACCTATATATCTTGTCGGTTTTGAAACCTCAGGTAATATTTTGTATACCATATCTTTTGTGTTCATTTGTTCCTCCTAATAATGCACTGACTGCTACATCAGCACCGTGTTTAACAATACCGTCTATAATCTCACTTTGCTGCAAAGTACCAAGCAAATTCATATTATCATCATATACGAAAAAATGGCAAATGTAATTATAAGCAAAGTAATCCGTCAGCGTTATTGCACGAACATTGCGCATAACTGCATAATGCTTTACATTAAGTGATTTTCCCTGACGGTCAAACTCTTTCGAATATATCATCTGACGCAAAAAAATAAGGTTATTTTTTTCCTCTTTTAGATTATACACTAAAAATGCCGATATAACAAGAAGGGAAATGTTATATTTACTTAACAAAAGAAAAATAGTCCCAAAAAATGCAAAAAGCGCAGCAACCACACGTGTTAATTCGATAGCCAGTTTATGTGATTTTACATATCCGTATTTATATGCAAAAATATTTTTAACAAAAACTCCGCCGTCAAGAGGTAATGCGGGGAATATATTAAGTACAAAAACGGCAGTATTAGACGCTTTGAAGGAATTCATAATTTCACTACTGCGTCCGCCAAAAAAGCATATCAATAAAAAACTTGTAACAGGTCCGGCTGCAGAAACAATAATTGAGTGCACCGGATTTGCTATATTTTCTGTACACAGATTAGCACCGTACGGCATAAAACGGAGTTTTTTAACTTTAACTCCCAGCATTATGCAGGCAATAAAATGACCTGCTTCATGAAGCATAACGGCAAGATATAAAATACAAAGATTTTTTATTTCACCCAAACAATATGCCATAAATATAATAAGTATAACAACGCTGTCAATATATAAATACTTTGATATTTTTATTTAAAACAACTCCCGACTTATCTATGCTCCATCTTAATATATTTTTCGGGGTCTGTAGGCTCATCATCAACACGCACACCAAAATGCAGATGCGGTCCTGTTGTAACACCGGTAGAGCCTACTGCACCGATTATAGCACCCTCTGTCAGTATATCCCCCTCTGCCACGTACACCTCATCAAGATGTGCGTAAAATGATTTTATACGTTGTGTGTGCTGAACAAGTACGCAATTGCCGTAAATATCGTGCACCTTAACCTCTATAACTTTTCCGGGTGCAGTGGTTAATACTGCATCCCCTCTGGTTCCTGCAATATCTACACCGTAATGGCTTGCGTCCTGACCGGATACCGGATGTTCCCTTAATCCGAACGGCGATGTTACTACTCCGTTAAGCGGCATTATCATATTAACATTTTCGGGATACGTAAACTCCTGCGGAGCCGCCTTTGCCACCAAGTCCAATGCTTCGTCTGCAGGTTTTGGTGATGTTTGTTCCTCGGGTACAATCGTTTTTTCCTCTTCTTTTTCTATAATTTCCATAAAATTATTCCACGCTACATTTGACGAAAGTATGGGATATTTATCATTTAGACGGGCACACATCTCTTTAAAATGAATCTTTGCCTGTTCTATATCACTACTCGTTATAAGGGTTTTTGATATATATTCACTAATCCCCGTCTGAGTTTTTGAAACAGGTAAGCACACTAAAAAAGCAGAAGTGCATATAAGCAGTTGCCATACAAGTTTATTTATAAATTTAATAGGTTTTTTATCTTTTGTTTTATGCGTTCCGTATCTTATATTCTTGCTGTGCATTAAATCATCCCCTTTCTATCAAATATATTCCAAAGGTGATGATATTATGAAATATTGAAAACATTCAGTATTTGGTGTATAATAGGTGTATAGGAGGGATAATATGAAACGACTGATTTGTATTTTGCTCATACTGGCTATAGCGTTCACACTTGTCGGATGCGAGCAGGATTTAAGTTTATTAACTACACTTTTTACAGAAGAATACCGGCAAATTACATATGACGGAAACTTACATATATACTACCTTGATGTCGGTCAGGCAGACAGCACATTTATTCTTCTGCCAAACGGCGAAAATATGCTTATTGATGCCGGCACTAAAGATAACGGCGAAGATATTGTGAACGTGCTTGACAGTCTTGGGGTAGATAGTATTGACTATCTTATTGGAACGCATCCGCACACAGACCATATAGGCGGAATGCAACAAGTTATAGAAAACTTCGATATAGAAAAAATTTATATGCCCAAAGCCTCAAGCAATACTGCAACATATAAAAATTTACTTAATGCAATCAAGAAAAACGGACATACAATAACAACCGCAAAGGCGGGAGTTGAAATATTGTCAGATGACAGCCTTTCTGCAACAATCGTTGCACCGAACAGCAGCGCATATGATGACCTTAACAACTATTCTGCCGTGATTAAACTGACCTACGGGTTGACATCCTTTTTGTTTGCCGGAGATGCCGAAAAACTATCGGAAGATGAAATCCGCACAAATATAAAATGCGATGTTTTAAAGGTAGGACATCACGGAAGTTCTACCTCAACATCTAAAAACTTTCTAAAAAAGACCGAACCTGAATATGCAATAATCTCGTGCGGTGCTGATAATGATTACGGACATCCGCATAAAGAGGTTATACAAAGACTTAATAATGCATGTATATCTACTTACAGAACCGATTTAAACGGAACAATAGAAGCAATTTCAGACGGATACACAATTTCATTTAATTCTGAGAGGTGAATTTGATTGGAAATTATAATAGACAGAATAGAGGGAGATTTTGCAGTTATTGAAGCACCTGACGGCAACACTTACAGTCTTCCAAAATCACTTTTTAAAAACTGTAGCGAAGGCGATGTTTATCTAATAAAAAAAGACATCCATAAAGTGAAAA
>JAZSBW010000006.1:0-4080 GCA_045602585.1 Clostridia bacterium | reverse complement strand
TCATTTACCATATTTATTTTGTCACCAGAAAATAGAGTATTATTTGATATAATGGAAACTGTGTCTTTTCCAAATGCGACAGCGCATATAGATAAAGCAACAACTAATATTAAAATGACTTTTTTATAACAACCACATCGTTTTTTCATTCTGTGTATCTCCTTATGTAATTTAATATGTCTAACCTAATTAGCATCATAAAGCCGCAACATCTGCATTTTAACAGATATTACGGCTTTTTGTCATATAGACGATTTTTAATTTGTTAAAATGGGGAAAATGCGAGTAAATTTATTTGCAGATTTTTACCCATTGAATATGCTCTCCTTATTTGGTCGTAAATTGGTCGTAAGTTTTGTCGTTCAATCCTTAAAACCCTTGATTTTACGCCATTTACTTATCCAATGGCTTCATCGTTGGAAAGAGCAAAACATCGCGGATAGAATAAGAGTCTGTAAGGAGCATTACAAGTCTGTCTATACCAATACCCAAACCGCCCGTAGGTGGCATTGCGTATTCGAGAGCATTGATGAAGTCGTCGTCCATCATATTAGCCTCTTCATCTCCTGCTTCTCTTGCTTCAACCTGTTTTAAGAATCTTTCTTTCTGGTCGATTGGGTCGTTAAGTTCAGAGAATGCGTTACCAAGTTCACGGCGTGTTACAAACACTTCAAAGCGCTCAGTTAATCTTGGGTCGTCCACTTTTCTCTTAGCAAGCGGAGAAACCTCTACAGGGTAATCCATAATAAACGTAGGCTGAACAAGGTTTTCCTCTACTCTTTCTTCAAATGCAAGGTTAATAAGTTCGCCGCGTGTAAGTGCGCCCTCAACCTCTATGCCCATACCCTGTACAGCAGCAAGTGCATCTTCGTCTGTCTGAATATCATTAAAATCAACGCCGGTATATTTTTTGATGGCGTCAATCATAGTGATGCGCTCCCAAGATGGTGTAAGGTCAATTTCTTCGCCCTGATATGTGATTTTGGTTGTACCAAGAACTTTTTCACAAACATAAGTAACCATCTGCTCGGTAATATCCATCATACCGTGATAGTCTGTGTAAGCCTCGTAAAGTTCTATAGTGGTAAACTCAGGGTTATGTTTAATACTCATACCCTCGTTACGGAAAATTCTGCCCATCTCATAAACTTTTTCAAAACCGCCTACAATAAGACGTTTAAGATAAAGTTCTGTAGCAATACGCAGATACATATCGATATCGAGTGTATTATGGTGAGTTATAAACGGACGTGCTGCCGCACCGCCGGGGATAGAGTTCAGGATAGGAGTATCCACCTCAATATATCCTCTGTTATCCAAAAACTCGCGTATTGCGCTGATAATTTTGCTGCGGAGCATAAATGTTTTCTTAACCTCAGGATTTACGATTAAGTCAACGTATCTCTGACGGTAACGCAGGTCCATATCTTTAAGACCGTGAAATTTTTCGGGCAACGGTTGCAAAGATTTTGAAAGAAGTGTAATCTCTTTAGCGTGGATAGATGTTTCGCCTGTTTTTGTTTTGAAAACATCGCCCTTAATACCAACAATATCGCCGATATCGAGTTTTTTGAACAGTTTATACTCGTCCTCGCCGATAACATCTCTTGCAACGTACGACTGGATTTTGCCCTCTCTGTCCTGAATGTGGCAGAAAGATGCTTTACCCATAACACGTTTACTCATCAAACGTCCTGCAACGGATACGTCTTTGCCCTCAAATTCATCGAAATTCTCAATAATCTGAGCAGAGTTATGCTGCTTGTCGTACTTTGTTACGGCAAACGGGTCCATACCGTTATCCTGCAGTTCTTTAAGTTTTTCTCTGCGAACTTTGAGTATTTCGTTTAAATCCTGCTCAGGTTCGGTTGTCATATCTTTTGTATTTTCCTGCATTTAAATCTATCTCCTTATTTACTAATGTCTAAAATTTTGAACTGAATTGTGCCGCCGGGAGTTTCAATATCAACTATCTCGCCTTTAGTTTTGCCTATAAGTGCTTTTCCGATGGGCGATTCGTCTGAGATTTTGTTTTTATTCGGGTCTGCCTCTGTTGAGCCTACTATCATAAATGTTTCTTCTTCATCAAATTCAACGTCTAAAACAGTAACTTTTGCGCAGATGCCAACCACGTTTGTATCAACGTCGCTCTCATCAACAATTTCGGCATTACGAAGCATTTTTTCAATCTCGGCAATACGTATTTCCATTTTGCCCTGTTCGTCTTTTGCAGCGTCATATTCAGCGTTTTCAGAAAGGTCGCCGAAGCCGCGTGCAATTTTAATTTTTTCTGCAACCTCACGGCGCTTTGTTACTTTAAGATACTCCAGTTCTGCCTCAAGGTTTTTTACGCCTTCGGGAGTCAAAACAACTTTTTTTCCGTTTACTGCCATTTTAACAATTCTCTCCTTATATTATATATTTAAAGGAACAAATCAATGATGTAAATTCTTTTCTATCTTACACATTATAAACATTTATATTCGTTTTGTCAACACAAAGAATATATTTTTAATTTAAGCCTTTCCAAAACGTGCAAATCTATATCTTCACCCGCTATTGCCTCCGCTACAGAAGGTGTAATTATGCAGTTGTTTTCGTCTATAAAAACCGTTGTACTTGCGCTTGTAAGGTCTACTTTTACCTTCTGATCGCCGCCCTTGCCCCTATGCACTATGCCCACTCCCGCGCACTCACCGAATTTAAGCGCAAGGCCGATTGAATCCATTACCTGTTCCGCAATATGCGCTGAGTCTGCTTTGGTGCAAAGTGCAATATTTTTAAAATGCATCGCCGCACACTCTATAATACGTAATGTTTCATCGTCTGCCGACTCATCATAAACAGTACAACTGTCGCACGTTTTATAAAGTTTTGCGGCACGGGATATAAGTTTTGGATAAATACACCGCATAAGACGTTCGCCCGTACAAAGACTTACTCCTGCGCGTGAAAGTTCGGGCAGTACAAAATCAGGTACATCTCCCGATACAACCGCACGGTCTATTCCGTGGCGTGATATAAACCGCCTCAACTTTCTTCGGCTTATCTGCGGTCCTGAATATATTATTTCACATCCGGCAACACACTCAGATTTGAATTTTGATAAGTTGTTGTCATAAGATATTACAGATATCCTGTTCATGGGATTTTCACCTCCATGAAACAAGTATATTTAATGTGCAATACAAATATGCAAGCATAGACATCATTTATTACAGTAAAGAAAATAGTATTTATTTTCGCTTGAGCATATTTATGCAAAAATAAATACTATTTTATGATATACTAAAAAATTATTTGCCCAATTTTACATCTATAGCGGCATAGACTTTCTGGCTTGAAACATTGTTTGCAATATATGATTTTAGTTGTTCGTCAAGCGGCTGTACTTTATGCGCTTTAATCTTCTTTATAATGTGCCAACCGTATACAGACTGTACGGGTTTGGAAATTTCGCCGTCTTTAAGTGAAAATGCTGCTTTTTCAAACTGTTCTACCATCTCGCCGGTTGTAAAGATATAGCCTTCGGGATTGCTTGCCATACCGGGGTCTTCGCCGTATTTTTTGATAAGTTCGTTAAAATCTGCTCCGCCGATTGCTTCTTTATATACGTTGTTTGCTTTTTTCTCAATCTCTTTAAGTTTTGCACTATCTGTTATAGCGGCACCATTTTCGTCCATTGTACTGATAAGAATATGCTGCGCCTGAACACCGTCATACGGGAATGATGCCGCATTATCAGTATAATACTGCATTATTTCGGCATCTGTAGCGGAAAAGGCAATATTCTCTAAAAGTTTGCTGTAAAGATACTCCGATTCCTGATATCTTTTATACATTTCATAAGAGTATCCTGCATCTTCCATTGCGGCATACATTGCATCTTTGCTGCCGTAGTTGAGTTCCATATAAGCCATAACATTGCTGAAATTATCGTAAAATTCCTGCCCTACATATATGTTGTTGTCGGCGGCAACTGCGGAAAGCGCCTTGTAATTGCGGATATTATCCACGGCGGTTTTGTGCAACTGCTCGTCGGTGGCATTTGCCATAGACGAAGTCGGAGGCCAAGCGGTC
>JAZSBW010000005.1:0-3723 GCA_045602585.1 Clostridia bacterium | reverse complement strand
ATAGGCGGAAACTTTGAATCGTGCGCAATGTTGGCAAAACGTGCACTTGCAGATGCCCAAAGCAATTCCGTGCAATATTACGCTGATATTGAAAAGGAACTTTTAAACCGAATAAACAATTTGGGGATTGGTCCTCAAGGATTCGGCGGAACACAGACTGCGCTGAATGTATTTATAAAAACTGCTCCCACCCACATAGCAGGATTGCCTGCAGCGGTAAACATAAGTTGTCACGTTACAAGGCATCTTAAAAAGATTGTTTAATCCCCTTAAAATAAGGGTAAATATATATTAGAGAGAAATCTCTATCTAAGGAAAAAGGAGTTGTTGGTATGAACATTAAATTCACAGGAAGAAAAATTGATGTTACACAGGGATTAAAAGATTATTCCGAAAAGAAACTGCAGCGCATTGAAAAGTTTTTCCCCGAAAGTGCGTATGCCACAGTTACTTTCTCCGTACAGAAAGATAATCATATTGCTGAAATAACTGTTTATCACGAAAGTATGATATTCAGAGCAGAAATCTCAAACGACGATATGTATGCTGCTATTGACAAGGCAATAGACGTTTTAGAACGCCAGATACGCAAGCAGAAAACACGTCTTGAGAAAAGACTCAAAACAGGTGCTTTTGTGGCTGATTCAATTGAAATTGAAGAAGAGTCCGAATTTAAAATAGTTAAATCCAAAAAGTACGAAAACAAACCAATGAGTACAGAAGAAGCAATATTACAGATGAATCTGTTAGGTCATGCCTTCTATATATTCAACAATGCTGAAACTAACGACAAATGCGTTGTTTACAAGCGTAAAGACGGAAACTATGGTTTGATAGAACTTGAATAAATCACATTTAAAAACAACCCGCGCCAGCGGGTTGTTTTTCGTTATATATCTTTTTTCTTATCATAAATCATTCCAAATGCACCTGGGCCGGCATGTGTACCAATACACGAGCCTGCTTCTGCCTCCAAAAACTCGGCATCGGGAATTTTAGCAAGCAATGACGTTTTCATTTTTTCTACCGCCTCGGGATAATCTGTGTGAAGCAACGAAATGATGTGGCAGTCCCCTATTCTTTCAGCCACGATATCAGTCATTTTTTCAACGAGTTTCTTAGAACCGCGTGCTTTGGCAAAACTCATTATCATACCATCTTCAGTATAAAGTATCGGGTGAATATCAAGCACATTTGCAACAACTTTTGCCGCGCTGCTTATTCTGCCGCCACGTTGGAGAAAATCAAGTGAACTTACTGTGAGCATAATTTCAGAATCAGCAAGTTTTTCATTAAGAAAATTAACTACTTCGTCATGTGTTGCACCGTCGGCTACCATTTTAGACGCTAAAAGCACCCACATTCCGTAACCATAGGTAAAGTTGTTACTGTCAATAACAGTAATATCAATATCGGCATTTTCTTCCTGTACCATACCTTTAGCAATAAATGAATTCTGGTACGTTCCGCTGGCTCTTGCAGATAGACCTACATATATAATATCATAATCTGAATATTTGTTATATACCTCTACAAAGTCATTTATACTGACCTGTGCGGTTTTAGGAAGTTCATCACAATTTTTAAGTTTTTCATAAAACTCTCTTGTAGTAATATCGTAAGCGTCTTTGAAAACTTCATCACCAAAGGAAACATTTAAAGGAATAACGTGTATTCCGTTTTCTTCGGCAAGTTTTAAAGAAATATCAGACGCACTATCTGTGATAAGTTTAATTTTTTTCATAGCAATCTCCTTTACTGCCAAGTAAATTTAGTAAGTTCCCCCTGCTTTTGCAAAGCAAGAAATTTGTTTTGTCTGAGCGCCTCATATACCACTATAGCAACAGAGTTTGAAAGATTTAAACTTCTGGCTCCCTCTGCCATAGGTATACGTATACAGGTGTCGGGGTTATCTTTTAAAAGCGATTCGTCAAGCCCTTTTGTTTCTTTGCCAAATACAAGGTAATCACCGTCACGATACTCAACCTCATCATGATTATTGAGTGCTTTTGTAGTGCTGTAGAAAAATCTGCCGCCTTTATTTTTTTCAAAAAAATCATCTATATCATCATAAAACGTAATGTCAAGCATATGCCAGTAATCAAGCCCTGCTCGTTTCAACTTGGCATCATCTATCTCAAAACCAAGCGGCCGTACAAGGTGAAGCCTTGAACCTGTAGCAGCACACGTGCGTGCTATATTACCCGTATTCTGAGGAATTTCAGGCTCAACCAAAACTATATTGAACATTTAAAATTACCTGCTTTCCAAAAACTTTTTGATGCGGTCCATCGCCTCGTTAATTCTGTCTATTCCGTATGCATACGAAACACGTACAAAACCCTCGCCACATTCACCGAATGCTGTACCTGGAACTAATGCAACTTTTTGCTCCACAAGCAATTTTTCGCAAAATTCTTCCGATTTCATACCGGTTGATTTAATAGACGGAAAAATGTAAAACGCACCCAGAGGTGAAAAGCACGTAAGTCCCATAGAGTTAAATCCGTCTGTGATAACCTTACGGCGGTAGTCGTACTGTTCACGCATAGTAACAATAGACTGTTCTCCGTTTTTAAGCGCCTCTATTGCAGCATACTGTGATGTAGTCGGCGCACTCATTATAGCATACTGATGTATTTTTGTCATTGCTTTAGTTATATGCTTATTTGCCAGAGTAAAACCTAATCTCCAACCGGTCATGGCAAAAGCCTTTGAAAAACCGTTAATAATAATTGTTCGGTCTTTCATATCAGGCAGAGATGCTATTGAGCAATGCTTTGTGCCAAAAGTAAGTTCGGCATAAATCTCATCTGATAAAACTAAAATATTATGCTCTTTTACAACGGCTGCAATCTCCTCCAAATCCTCACGAGTCATAATTGCACCGGTGGGATTGTTAGGATAAGAAAGTACAAGCATTTTCGTTTTAGGAGTGATTTTTTCTAAAATTTCTTCTTTTTTAAGTTTGAATGCATTCTCTGCTTTAGTTTGTATTGTAACAGGTGTTCCGCCTGCCAAAGTTACGCACGGCTTATAGCACACAAATGAAGGTTCAGGAATAAGAACTTCGTCACCATCACCTATTATTGTACGGATTGCCGCATCAACACCTTCACTACCGCCAACGGTAAGCAGAACTTCGTCTGTTTCATATTCCAGATCAAACTTTTTTACATAATTACATATTTCCTTCCTGAGTTCCATAAGTCCGGAATTAGAAGTATAATATGTATGACCCTTTTCCAAAGAATATATACCTGCTTCTCTGATATGCCAAGGAGTCACAAAATCAGGCTCGCCGACGCCTAAAGAAATGGCGTCTTTCATTTCACTTACAATGTCGAAAAACTTCCTTATCCCCGACGGAGGCATATCTGCAACTTTACGGTTGATAAAACTTTCTGGATTAAACTTACTCACAGGCTCATCACCTCCCTGAGGTCTTTCTGGGGTTCTCCAAATATAACATTATCAGATTTATATTTTTTAAGAACAAAGTGGGTTGCAGTTTCGGTAATGCAATCCATAGTTGCAAGTTTGCGTGATACAAATGATGATACTTCCTGCAAAGTTTTGCCTTCTATAATAACCATAAGGTCGTATCTGCCCGCCATAAGATAAAGTGACTTTACCTCAGGATACTGATATATGCGCTCAGCGATTTTATCAAATCCGTCGCCACGTTGAGGAACAGCCTTAAGTTCAATAAGCGCAGTTACA
>JAZSBW010000004.1:0-2518 GCA_045602585.1 Clostridia bacterium | reverse complement strand
GCCATCTCTGCAGCAATAGCAACAATCTGCATGGCGTTCTTTGCTAACTACCCCGTAGCACTTGCTTCAGGTATGGGTCTTAATGCATTCTTTGCATTCACAGTTTGCGGCGCAATGGGTTGCTCTTACGAAGTGGCTTTAACAGCCGTATTTGTAGAAGGTATCATCTTCATCGTTCTTTCATTGTTCAAATTCAGAGAAGCATTGGTAAACAAAATCCCCACAAACTTAAAATTTGGTATCACCGCAGGTATCGGTTTGTTTATCACAATTATCGCTCTGTTAAATTCAAAAGTTATCGTAGCAGACCCCGCAACAACAGTTGCTCTCGGCGATCTTAGTTCTCTGCCCGTTATCCTTTCAATTGTAGGATTACTTATCATCGGTGTTCTTCAGTACAAAAAAGTTCCCGGCGGTATCTTAATCGGTATTATCGCTACATGGATAATCGGTATCATCATTCAGGCAATCGGTTGGGCTTGTGGAGTAAGCCTCTTTGATGCAAACTTAATCCCCTCACTTTCCTGGGAAGCAATCAAAGGTAACTTTGCTGCACCTGCATTGTTCAAATTCGATTTTGGCTATGTTGTAAAGAACTTTGCAAGTTTTGCTATAATTGTATTCACATTCCTTTACACAGATATCTTTGATACTGTTGGTACATTAATCGGCGTAACACAGAAAGCAGGTCTTATTAAAGAAGACGGTACACTTCCCAAAGCAGGCGGTGCATTAATGGCTGATGCTGTTGGTACAGTAGTTGGTGCTTGCCTTGGTACATCTACAGTTACAAGTTATGTTGAGTCAAGCGCAGGTGTTGCTGCAGGCGGCAAAACAGGTTTAACAGCACTTACAACTGGTATTATGTTTATCATTGCTATCGTTTTTGCTCCAATCTTTTTGGCTATCCCATCATTTGCTACTACACCCGCTATGCTCTACGTTGGTATCCTGATGCTCAGCGCTATTAAAAATATGGAATTTGAAGGCGACATCGCTGACGTTATCGGCGGATTCTTAGCAGTTATCATGATGCCTTTTGCATACTCAATCGCTACAGGTATTATGTTCGGTATCGTTTCTTGGGTAATCCTTAAAGTGGTTACAGGCAAGGCTAAGGATATCAGCGCAATTATGTGGGTATCGTTCCTACTGTTTGCTGCATATATTGCAACATTGGTAATGTAAGTAATTTAAATTAAAGAGGTGTCTTCTTAACCATGAGTAATAAAACATATACAATGGAAATTGCAGGTTTAAAACGCGACCTGCCTCTGTGCAAGGTAAATGACCAGTTATATATAGCAGCGTTTGTAATGTTTGGTGACGTTGAAATTACCGTTGCCTGCGCAAAAGAACTTTTAAAACTTGCTCCTGAGTACGACATTATGATTACCGCAGAATCCAAAGGTATTCCGCTTCTTTATGAAATGGCACGCCAGTCAAGTGCGGATAATTATATTCTTGCCAGAAAAGGTCCAAAGGTTTATATGCAGGATATTGTATACGCATCGGTAAACTCTATAACAACGCTCAGCAAACAGATGCTTTGCATCAGCGGAGAAGATGCCGAAGCCATGAGGGGTAAACGCGTACTTATAGTTGATGATGTTATAAGCACAGGCGAATCTATCGCAGCGCTCACCCAATTAGTTGAGCAGGTTGGCGGAAATATCGTAGGTAAAATGGCTGTCCTTGCTGAGGGCGATGCTATTAACCGAAAAGATATTATTGCTCTTGCACCGCTCCCCGTTTTCAATCCCGATGGCACAATAAAAGAATAATTTAAAATGCCTCAATCCAATTTGGATTGAGGCATTTCTTTATTAAAGTATTGTTATTCCGTTTTCTTTTCCGGTATAAATAGTTTTATCGTCCCACACAGAAACCTGAACTTCGCCAATGTGCGCTTTACCTAAAAGAAGCATACACAACCTTGATTGACCTATACCGCCCCCCATAGAAAGCGGAAGTTTATCCTCCAGTAACATTCTGTGGAAAGGTAACTTTTTGCGTTCCTCGGCATTTGCTTTTGCAAGTTGTTCCTCCAAAGCCTTTTTATCTACTCTGATACCCATTGAGGAAATCTCAAAAGCGCATTTTAAAACATCGTTCCAGAAAAGTATATCACCGTTTAACTTCCAATCATCATAGTCGGGTGCTCTGCCATCGTGCTTTTTGCCAGATTTCAAAACATCGCCTATCTGCATAAGGAAAACTGTTTTATATTCTTTTACAATAGCGTTTTCTCTTTCTTTAGCAGTTAAATCGGGATACATATCCTCCAGTTCCTGAGATGTTATAAATTTAACATCACGTGAAAGTTCAACATTTATTTCAGGATATTCTGCCTTAATAGCATCTGCGGAATCGCATATAGCATTAACAATTTTTGTAACTGTGTCTTTAAGATATTCCTCTGTACGCATATCAGCAGAAATAACTTTTTCCCAATCCCACTGGTCTACATATATAGAATGAAGATTATCCATCTCCTCGTCACGGCGGATTGCGTTCA
>JAZSBW010000003.1:0-1872 GCA_045602585.1 Clostridia bacterium | reverse complement strand
CAAAATATTATTTTTCTGTTTAAGCACATAGATGTATGAAGACAACAGTTTAAAATAACCTGCCCTGTTTTTAGATAAATACGAGTCTATATATCCTCGTCTGTCGGCAGGTGCACCCAATACATAATTTAAGTCGTTAGGCATAAACAAAACAGTATCTATAAGCCCTAAAATATCGCTTAACTTTTCTACAGGCTGTCCGTTTATATAAATACTTTTTTTAGATTTAAAATCTATTTTCTCATAAACGGAACGAGAACTCATTCCGTCTTTTTTAAGTTCAAATTCAGCAGCAAGCGAAAATCCTTCTTCGCCGAATTTTACAACATCTTTTTCGCGCATATTATTTCTGCACGATTTTCCGTTCGTAAAATAATTAACCGCTTCTAAAAGATTTGTTTTGCCCTGACCGTTTTTTCCGTAAAATATATTTACTTTGTCGGAAAATTCCACACTTTCAAAACTGAAATTGCGAAAATTTTCAATCCTTAAATTTTTTATAAGCATTATTATCTGCTCACCTTTACAGAAAAATTTTGTCCTTCGTAATCAATCTCAATCACTTCGCCGCCACGCAGTTTTTTTCCGCGCCTTGTTTCAACCTCGCCGTCTACAGACACATACCCGTTCTGTACCAAATATTTTGCATCTGCTCCGTTTTCAACAAGATTTGCAAATTTTAAAAGTTGGTCAAGTTTAATAAATTCACTTGTTATTTTAATTTCTTCCATATCTTTTTCCTTATCGGGACGATGTAGGCATCGTCCCCTACAATTTATAATTGTCTCGGCTGAACTATATACAGGAACGAATCTCCCTCAACCGGCATAATCTTGCAGGGACTTTTTTCGTCTTTAAACTCGAAATATATTTCGTTAGTGTCTATAGCGCGAATAGCATCTGTTAAAAGTTTTGCTCCAAGACCGATTTTAAGTTCAGCGTCCGTATCTATAGAAATTTTATCGTGAATCTGTCCGCGCTTTGTAAAGCAGTCTATATTTAAAACTCCGTTTTTAATGTCGAAAATAATCGGAATTTTAGGGTCGTCATAATTTATAATAACAGCGGCTCTGTCTACAGACTGTGCTATTTTATCGTAATCAATTCTGAACTTAACATTTGTTTCTTTAGGGATAAGTCTTTTATAATCTATAAATTCTCCCTCTAATAATCTTGTAGTAACTGTAGTTCTTTCAAACTCAAACATTACAACATCGTCTTTTAAAGAAATAGTTACTATTTTATCGTCATCTTTTAAAATTTTATTTAAATCGTTAAGCATTTTTGCAGGCGCAACAAATTCCATATATTCAATACCTGTTTCGGGTATAATCTGATTGCGCATAGCCATACGGTAACGGTTAAGTCCTACTGCACGCATAGAAGAATTTTTTATTTCAAATTTGATTCCGTTAAGTATAGGCATACTGCTTTCAGCATCGGGGGCAAAAACAGTATATTTAATAACATTTTTTAAATCTTTTGAATATATTTTAATTGCTTTTCCGTCTTCAACTCTTTCCATATAAGGAAATCCGTCTGACGAAAGATAAAGCAATGATAAAGATACCTCTCCGCCGGAAATTTTAACTTCGCTCTGGCTGACGGTTTCAAATGTGATATTACCCTCCGGCATACGTTTAACAATATCAGAAAAAATTCTGCCGTCAATAACAAGCGAGCCTTTTTCTTTAACATTAGCCTCTGCCCATGTTTCAAGGCTTATTTCATTATCAGTTGCAAAGAACGTAAGTTCTTCGTCAGCATCAATCTTAATACCGCGTAAAAGTTCTTTGACATTGGCAGGGTCAATTGCTTTTGAAACAGTATTGACGCACTCGTTTAAAATATCTTTATCACAGACAAATTTCA
>JAZSBW010000002.1:0-12987 GCA_045602585.1 Clostridia bacterium | reverse complement strand
TCACTCAATCCCGGACGGCAGCTCACAGAATTCGTTGACGGACTTGTTAAAGCTGGCTTTCCTAAAATAATAATCGTTAATGACGGCAGTGATCAGGAAACAGAGAAATATCTGAAGAAGTGTGAAAAATACGCAGAATGTGTCGTGATATCACACGATAAAAACCTCGGTAAGGGCTGTGCACTGAGAAGCGGAATGAATTACTATATGGAAAAACTGGGACTTAACGAAATAAGAGAGAAGTTTCTCTCTTTCTACGAAAGCAAGGGCCATCTTCGCTTGCCGAGTTTCCCTCTTATACCGAGGGATGACAAAAGCCTTCTGCTTATAAATGCAGGTATGGCACCGTTAAAGCCATACTTTACAGGCAAGGAAACCCCACCACGCAACCGTGTTACCACCTGCCAGAAGTGCATACGCACTCCCGATATTGACCGCGTGGGCAAAACGGCACGTCACGGAACATACTTTGAGATGCTCGGCAACTTCTCGTTCGGCGATTACTTCAAAATAGAAGCAACTGCATGGGCATGGGAATTTGCAACAGAAGTACTTAACCTGCCTGTGGACAAACTGTGGGTTACCATTTACGAAGATGACGACGAAGCGTTTGACATCTGGACTAAAAACGTAGGCGTTGCGCCCGACCGCATTGTGCGTATGGGTAAAGAGGATAACTTCTGGGAAATCGGTACAGGCCCTTGCGGTCCGTGTTCTGAACTTTATTTCGACAGAGGTCCTGAGGCGGGCTGTGGCTCGCCCGATTGTAAAGTCGGCTGCGAGTGCGACAGATACGTTGAGTTCTGGAACCTTGTATTTACGCAGTTCGATAAAGACGAAGACGGAAACTACAACCGCCTTGCACACCCGAATATCGACACAGGTATGGGTTTGGAACGTATTGCGTGCATTATGCAGGGTGTAAATAACCTGTTTGAGGTTGACACCGTACGCAACATTATGGCTAAAATCAGCGAACTTGCAGGTGTTAAATACGGGGATAACGAAAAAACAGACGTTTCTCTGCGTGTTATAACAGACCATATCCGTTCAACTACATTTATGATTGCCGACGGCGTACAGATAAGCAACGAGGGCAGAGGCTACGTTCTGCGCAGACTTCTCCGCCATGCGGCACGTCACGGTAAATTATTAGGCCTTGAGGGTGCGTTCCTCTACAAAGTTGTAGACACAGTTGCTAAAGAAAACTTATCTGCATACCCCGAAATTACCGAAAAAGCAGATTACATCAAAAAGATGATTGAAATAGAGGAAAAACGTTTTGCCGAAACTATAGGCGACGGACTTTCAATCTTAGAAAGTTACGTAGATGCTATGAAAGCAAACGGAAGCAAAACACTTTCAGGTGCAGATGCATTCAAACTTTACGATACTTACGGATTTCCTCTTGATTTAACTGTGGAAATCCTCTCCGAACAGGGTTACTCCGTTGACGAGGATGAGTTTACCGCTTGCATGGCAGAGCAGAAAAAACGTGCCCGTGAAAACCGTGCCAACGGCGAGGGCGACGCTTGGAAAGACGACGAATTAAAGAGTGTTTATGATGCTTGCCCTTGCGAATTTGTCGGTTATGAAGCAACCGAGTGCGATTGCAAAATCTCTGCAATTATATTCGACAAAAAATCACACACAGCCGCAACTGCAGAAGACGGTACAGTTACCGTTCTGCTTGACAAAACTCCGTTCTATGGCGAGGGCGGCGGTCAGTCGGGCGACAAAGGTGTTATAAAAACTGCTAACGGCACAATCCGCATAGACGACACCAAAAAGACTGCCGAGGGTGTTATGCTCCACGTGGGTATTGTTACAGACGGAACTGTTTCTGTTGGCGATACTGCAACTGCTTGCGTAGACAAAGACCTCCGTGCCGCTACCGAGAAAAACCACTCCGCAACTCACCTTCTGCAGAAGGCTCTGCGTGAGGTTGTAGGTCAGCACGTTGAACAGGCTGGCTCGTTTGTAAATAACGAAAGACTTCGTTTCGACTTCTCTCACTACGAAGCCGTAACTGCAGACCAGTTGAAAGAAGTTGAGCAGATTGTAAATCGTGAAATTTCTGCCGCACTTGACGTTACTTGCGCACAGATGCCCATTGACGAGGCTAAAAAACTCGGCGCTATGGCTCTGTTCGGCGAAAAATACGGCGACGTGGTGCGTGTAGTTAAAATGGGCGATTTCAGCACAGAACTCTGTGGTGGTACACACGTTAAAAACACCGCCAATATTGGCTTGTTCAAGATTATTTCCGAAACAGGCATTGCCGCAGGTGTAAGAAGAATTGAAGCCATTACAGGTATGAACATTCTTACAAAACTTAACGAAACCGAGGGCAATCTTGCAAACATCTGTGCTGCACTCAAGTGTGCTCCTGCAGATGCAGTTGCTAAGGTTGAGGCTAACCAGACCGAGATTAAAAACCTTGAAAAAGAACTTGCCGCACTTAAAGAAAAAATGGCAAGCGGCGGACTTGACGATATTAAGAAAAACGCTGTTCAAATCGGTGATGTAACAGTTCTTACAGGTGCATTTGCAGATGTTGACATCAACACCGCACGCAAAATGGCAGACAATATCAAGTCTGAATTTGACTGTGCCGTAACAGTATTTGCCGTATACACAGCCGACAAGGCTAACCTTATTGCGGCGGCTACCGATGCGGCAGTTAAAAAAGGTGTTCACTGCGGTAACATTGTTAAAGAAATCTCTGCTTTTGTTGGCGGCAAAGGCGGCGGCAGACCCGACTCTGCTCAGGCAGGCGGCTCCGACCCCAAAGGCGTTGATGCGGCACTTAAAGCGGCGGCAGAGGTTATTGCAAAACAGGTAAATGCGTAAGGAGAATTAAAAATGGACAACTGCATTTTTTGTAAAATTATAAACCGTGAAATCCCGTCCGATATCGTGTATGAGGACGACAAGATAATCGCTTTTAAAGATGTGAACCCCGTTGCACCCGTGCACGTGCTGATTATCCCAAAGGAGCACATCGCTTCCGCTATGGATATAACAGAGGAAAATGCGCCCGTTGTAGCGCACATCTTCAACACCGCCAAAAAAATCGCCGAAATTATGGGCATAGAAAAAAGCGGTTTCCGTATTGTAAACAATTGCGGTGAAAACGCAGGACAGACTGTTTTCCATATGCATTTTCACTTAATCGGCGGAAAAACACTTTTGTGGCCTTGATTTAAATTAATCGCACAATGCGGGCGGATGTAGGCATCCGCCCCTACCCACATTCATTTGTAATAGTAGGGGACGATGCCCACATCGTCCCGCAACAGAAACATTTTAAGGAGAAACAAATGTATTTTGATTCGCACGCACATTACGACGACCGCCGTTTTGACGGTGACCGTAACGAAGCACTTTTATCGCTTGCCGAAAACGGCATTTCCAACATAACCAACATAGGCTCAGACATCAAGACCAGTAAAAAGTCAGTTGAACTTGCCGAAAAGTACGATTTTGTTTATGCCGCTGTGGGTGTTCATCCGCACGAGGTTAAGAATATGACAGACTCCGACCTTGTAAAGATTGCCGACCTTTCAAAGCATAAAAAGGTTGTGGCAATAGGCGAAATTGGTCTTGATTATTACTACGACCACTCGCCGAGAGATGCTCAGCGTTACTGGTTTAAAAAACAGATGAAACTGGCTTACGATTTACACTTGCCCGTTATTATCCACAGCCGTGATGCCACTGAGGATACCATCAAAATCTGCAGGGAAAGCAAAATTCACGGCGGTATTATCCATTGCTTTTCGGGCAGTGTGGAAACGGCTAAGATATACCTTGACTTGGGCTACCATATATCCTTTGCAGGTCCCGTAACATTTAAAAACGCAAAATCTTTACCCGATGTTGCAAAAATTGTGCCCGACGACAGGATCTTAATAGAAACAGACTGCCCGTATATGGCGCCTGAGCCACATAGGGGTGAGCGCAACTGCTCGGTATACGTTAAACACGTTGCCGAAAAAATTGCCGGTTTGCGCGGTGTAAGTGCCGAGCATATAGCGAAGATTACGAGCGGCAATGCAAAAAAATTGTTCAATATAAAATAATTTGATATAAAGGAGTATACACAAATGAACAGAGAAGCAATCATTAAAAATGCAACAGACAAGTTTGCTGCGCTTATAAACGAGCAACTTGACCGTGTTGACAGAATGAATGAAACAAAAGATTTCATTGACTATTCCAAACTCGACAAACTTATTATCGGCGTATGCGGCGGCGACGGCATTGGCCCTGCCATTACGCATGAGGCTCACAGAATTTTAGAGTTCTTGCTTGCCGACAAAGTTAAGGCAGGCAAAGTAGAGTTTAAAGTTATTGACGGTCTTACAATCGAAAACCGTGTTGCCGCTAACAAGGCTATTCCAGATGACGTTCTGGCAGAACTCAAAGCGTGCCACGTTATCTTAAAAGGCCCTACAACCACACCACGTGCAGGCGACCCCTGGCCGAATATTGAAAGTGCCAACGTTGCTATGAGAAAAGAACTCGACCTTTTTGCAAACGTACGTCCCGTTAAAGTGCCTGAGCAGGGTATCGACTGGACATTCTACCGTGAAAACACCGAGGGCTCTTATGCTATCGGCAGCAAGGGCATCCACGTAAACGACGACCTCGCTATGGACTTCTGTGTTACTACTACAGAGGGTACAGAAAGAATTGCACGTGCGGCATTTGAGTATGCTAAAAAAGCAGGCAAAACAAAAGTTACTGCAGTAACAAAAGCAAACGTAGTTAAAACTACCGACGGTAAATTCCTCGGTATCTGCAAAGATATTGCAAAAGAATATCCCGAAATTGAGTTTGACGACTGGTACATAGACATCATGACCGCAAAACTTGTTGATGAAAAAAGACGCACACAGTTCCAGGTACTTGTACTGCCAAACCTTTACGGCGACATCTTAACTGACGAGGCGGCAGAGTTCCAGGGCGGTGTTGGCACTGCCGGCAGCGCAAACATCGGCAAAAGATACGCTATGTTTGAGGCTATTCACGGAAGCGCACCAAGAATGGTTGCCGAGGGCAGAGATAAATACGCTGACCCATGCTCAATTATCCGTGCAGACGTTATGCTGCTTGAGCACATCGGCGAAGTTGACGCCGCAAAACGTCTGGAGCGCGCACTTGACAAATGTATGTACGAGGAAAAGAAACTCGTTATCACAGGCCGTGATACAGGCGCTACAGGCGCAGAATTTGCTGACTACATTATGGACACAATCAAGGCTGATATGTAATTTATAAAATATCTAATAAGGTGGATAAAAGAGTGAAAGAGAAAAGTGTTTCACCTGTGGTTATCAAGCGTTTGCCAAGGTATTACAGGTACCTCGGCGAACTTTTAGGCAAAGGCATTGCACGTATATCTTCTAAAGATTTAAGCACGCTTATGGGGGTTACGGCATCGCAGATACGTCAGGATTTAAACTGCTTCGGCGGATTCGGTCAGCAGGGCTACGGCTACAATGTTGCCGAACTTCACAAGGGAATTGCAAACATTTTAGGTCTTGACAGGGGTTATAAAACCATTATAGTCGGTGCGGGAAACTTAGGCAAAGCACTTGCAAAGCACAGTAATTTCCGCAAAAGGGGCTTTAACTTAGTAGGTGTTTTCGATGCTGACGAAAACCTTGTCGGCAAAGAGATAAACGGCATTGCCGTGCAGAGTTCTGCCGCAATGGACGATTTTGTTAAACAAAACAAGCCCGATATTGCTATACTGGCTCTGCCCAAAAGTGCAGTTGAAAAAGAGGCAAACAGATTGGTTTCTTTAGGCGTTAAGGGAATATGGAACTTCTCTTACGGCGAACTGCATCTTTCCGATGGCGTTGCGGTGGAAAATGTTCACCTGAGCGATTCGCTTATGACGCTTTCGTATAAACTTACAGAAATAGACGAATAGAAAAGAAATAAACAGGAAAATATTATAAAACAATACCATTTTATCTGCTTGCGATATTTAGGCAGATAAAATGGTATTGTTTCTCCATATACAGCAAAAAGAGTAGTATTTTAAGATAAAAAAGTAGTGTTTTTGTTGCCTAAATATAGAAAGCAACCAAAAACACTACTTTTTAATTAATATTCAAATTAAAACAATCCGGGGATATTCATTCCGCCTGTAAGTTTGCCAAGACGCTCCGAACTTGCGCCGTCAACCTTTTTCATAGCGTCGTTTACGGCTACTAAAATAAGGTCTTCAAGCATTTCAACATCGTCAGCATCAACTACTTCGGGGTTGATTTTAATTTCAGTAACCTCTTTTTTACCTGAAACTTTAACTGTTACTGCACCGCCGCCGGACGTTGCCTCAAACTCTGCAACCTCCATCTCTTCCTGCATTTTAAGCATATCCTGCTGCATTTTCTGAGCCTGTTTAATCATATTGTTCATGTTTCCCATACCGCCCATAGGTGGCATTCTGTGTTTTGCCATAGTGTATATCTCCTTTTAAATATTATTTATTTTTTAAATACGCACCGCTTACGGCATCGTATAAAAATGCTGCTCCGTCAGATGTAGTAATGCAATAGCACGGAACCGCCGGCATTGATTTATGATCTAAGCCGCTTCCGTACTGAGGCACACAGTAGCCGGTGTCTATTCCTGTTATTTCAGTGTGAACTGCAGGGTTTCTGTCTGCATTGTTTATAAAATCAATCAGTATACCTGTAACATACACAATTCCGCCATCCGAATAACCTTCTGACTTAGGCTTGGTTTGTTGCTTGTACCACACACCGCTGAGTGCTATATTGTTGCCGTTAATTGTAGCGGTAATTCCGCTGTCGAATATAAAGTATCCGTTCGTCTTTTGCATTACGGAATAATTGAAATCGTCTTTTTTTAAAATCTCATAATCCTTCACACCGAGCACTTTAAGTGCTTTTTTAAGTTCGGACTCCGTGTTGCCTGCGTCCAATGTTTTTGGTGATGCATAGGAACTGTTCACATTTATTGCAACCACGTCGAATGTACCTGGGTTTGAAATTGAAGACGGGATAATATCTTCGTTTATAGAAATTCCGTTTGCGTTTAATATGCTTACGGTATCTTTTACTACGGATTTATTTACAGAGGCGCTGTTATTAAACGAGGTGAGCATAAAAACCACAAGAAAAATATTGATACCTATAAATAAAACGATAAGAAAATTTTTAACTCTTTCCCAGTTCATGCAGACACCTCCTTAATTTATTATTATAGTTCTTCCATCGGCAGTACGAGCCGCCCAGGCAGATTTTCTGTAGGCAGTATCGTCGGCAATATATACAGGGGAAAGATTTTTTATAACCTGACCTTCCATATTAGAGCCCGCCATAAGTTTATCGAGCGCTTCTATTGCAGACATACCGTGCGTAGCCATATCGACAGACTCAAAATACGCAAGCGCCTGACGGTACGAAACAATCTTGCCGCCGACAACTTCTATCTCAACACCGTGCTTCATAGACGGGTGCGATGCAGACTGCGGCAAATCGATACTTACCTGTGCGCCATCGGCAAAGTAGTCCATAGTTAAGCGGAACGAGTTGGTCTTGGTGTCGATAACGTCTGAAGAGATGTTAATATTAAGTGGCTCAGACGGAAGCACCTCTCCCCATAAGCGGTTTACAAAGTCCACACAGCCGAGCAAGCCTTCGTAAAAGTCGTTTCCGCTGCCGAGATCAATACCCTTTGCCGCATCTACTGCCTTGTATTCCACAAGTCCGTTCGGGTGGAGTTTAAGTGTAGAATAGTTTTCCACAAAAACTATGGAATTATCACGCTCAGTATATTTACGTGCGCCTGAAACATTATACCCAAACTGTGTAAGCAGACTTTCTACCACATCGGCGTTATAATCGTGATGGTAAAGCGGATTAAATTCTTCAAGCATATGGCTTAACCGCTTATTAAGCAAAATAAGCACGTTCGATTCTATAAGCACTTTCTGCCGTGCGCCTTCGCCCATTTCGGCTTTATCAAAATTAAGTTCTGACGAATATGACAAATCCCCTATAGAGTCGAGTGCATAGGTGCTTATCATATCAACAAGGCGCTGTTTTTCCCACATAACAGTTGTTTTTAAAATCTCCGCAGTATCATACCTGCGTATATACACGTCTGCCGCTGTTGAGGAAATGTTTGACGAAGATATAATAAACTCCCTTACGGGAATAGAGTTATCGTCTGTTTTATACGAGCCTAGAATATTTAAAAACAGTTTGGAGTCATACGCAACTGAATACGTAACGTGAATTGACTGCGTTTTTAAAGCCAGCGACCATTCCTGCTCGCCTATTGAAGTTTTGTCGCTGTTTTCAAGGGCTATGCGCAAAATCTCTTTAACATCAGGCACCATCGCTTTAAATGCTTCGCTGTCGGCACCGTATACGCTTCTTTTTTCAAGATTAGTTACTACAAGCGTCTGCGGAAACGATATGGTTTCTTTTGTAAGTGACGACACAAAATCATCGTCACCAAACGAAAAATTATCCGTAATTACAGCAAAAAAATTATAGCCTTCCGGCCATAATTTTTCGTTAAACCATATTTTACCCGTAAGAACTACACTGCTGATTATAAGCGCAATCAGCACATAAGTCTTAACGTTCTTTTTTTTCATATGCATACCCGACATTAGAACATATTAGCAAAATCAATTGTGAATGACTTGATTTTGTCGAGAAAGCCTTCGCTTAAAAGGTTGATATCCAAGCGGATAGCCTGATCGTCAAACCCGTTTGTAGCATAAACCATAAGGTTGTTCATACCCTCTCTGAGGGTTATCTGCTGAGCATACAAACCGCTTGCGCCAACTACGGTTTCCAGGGGAGCGCCGTCAACATAAATCTTTTCATAAAGGTTTGTTTCGGTGTTAAGGTTGTAAAGCGTAATCATAGCACCCTCGACAGCCACAGCAGAAATAACAAAAGTTTTTGCAGATGTGGTTGAGGAAACGGCTTCGGGATTTTTAATCGTAATAAGCCAGTTGCAGGTGCCGGCATAGTCGTTTGTAACGGTTTCGCTTGAAGCGGATGCCGCCAAAGGACAAAGGCAGGTTAAAGCAACCAATGCCAGAGCAATAAATGTTGTTAAAAATTTTTTCATAACTATATCTCCATGTAATAAAAAGGGGCACTTATAGATTCTACACTAACATTTTAACATATTATTATTACAACTATATTACAAACACTTTAAAATACTATAACAAATTATATTTTTTCGGCACCTTGCTTTATAGTTCCTCTGTTTGGGATATGGGCAGTTTTATAATTACTTCTGTTCCTTTTGTAAATACGCTGTTTATTTCAATCGTTCCGTCGTGAGCCTCTACAATTTCTTTAGCAATCGCAAGGCCTAATCCAGTACCGCCCTGTGCACGTGCACGTGCTTTGTCAACTCGGTAAAACCTTTCAAATATATGCGAAAGGTCTTTTCTGGGTATACCAATGCCCGTATCTTTTACTTTAATATATGCCGTGTCGTACACGCACATACTTGTAACAAAAATTTCGCCGTTTTCGGGAGTGTATTTTATAGCGTTCGATATGATATTTATAATAACCTGTTCAATTCTGTCCTTATCGCCCACGAATGACGAAATTGAATTGGTCGGCTCGTATATAAGAGTCTGGTTTTTATTGTCTGCCGATATTTTCATTTTAGAAATTACGTCGGCTAAAAGTTTGGAAAGGTTAAACCGTTCTTTTCGGAGTTGGTTTTTGCCGTAATCGAGTTTTGAAAGAATCAAAAGGTCGCGTACAAGGCGCGTCATACGGTCAGTTTCGCCCTCTATAACGGTTAAAAAACTTTCAAACTGGTCTTTGTCGAAATCG
This sequence comes from Clostridia bacterium, assembly GCA_045602585.1. Taxonomy (GTDB): domain Bacteria; phylum Bacillota; class Clostridia; order UMGS1810; family UMGS1810; genus SIG455. Next base: position 3,121 of record JAZSBW010000002.1, on the reverse strand, counting down.
TCGTCTAAAAAATCTTTCAGCGTTTCGGCATAACTTTTAACTGTTGTAAGAGGTGTGCGGAGTTCGTGTGATACGTTTGCAACAAACTCACGGCGGGAAAGGTCAAGTTTTTGTTGCTCGGTAATATCCTGAAGCACCGACACAACACCGCCCGATTTGCCGTCTGTATTAAGCGTTGCAAGGTATGCACGTATTTCTTTGCCGTCACGGTTTAAAATAAGTTCCTTAGTGCTTCCGTGTGCAAGGAATGCAACCTGACCGAAACTTACTTCGTCTTTTGCAAATACTGTTTCAAATTTAACCTGTTCACCTTCGGGAATACTAAGCATTTTACGTGCGGCAGGGTTAATGTGGATAAGTTCGCCCGTTTCGTCAAATGCCACCACTCCGTCGGTCATATAACGGAAAATAGTTTCAAGTTTATCGTTCTCGCCCTGAATTGCGGTAAGTGTCTGCGCCAGTTCGTAACTCATATCGTTGAATGTTTCGGTAAGTTTGCCTATTTCGTCCTCTGACTTAACGTCGATAGTGCTGCCGAAATCCCCCGAAGAAATCTTTTTTGCTTTATGCGTTAGAGATGTAATAGGGCTGATAATTGTTTTTGAAAGTATTATGCCGAACAGAACGGATATAACAATACCCAAAAGAAGCGACTGGAACATAATACCAAATATCTGCGAAAGGATTGTGTTGGGTTCTTCCTTACTGTCTTTAACATATATAATGTACTGAACTGTTCCGTCTGCACCGTTTATGGGCAGGGCATAGTCCATATATTTAGAGTTTTCCTCTCTGCCGACTCTGCCCGTCATAGCAGCTATTATGTTGGACGAGGTTTCAAGCGTCTGCGCAAGTTCCGCGTTAGAGCCGCGAAGCACCTTGCCCGTTTTTCCGTCCAGCACGTAGCAGTTGCGGAACGAGTCTATACCGAGTTGCACGGCATACGCGTCAACACTTTCATAAATATTATCAAACGTAGCGCCACCTGCAATGTTTAATTCCAGTTGGTTTTTCATAGATGTACTGAGCACGTTTTCCATCAGCGATATAAAATCCTGCTGATAAAATCCGTTTGTGCCCGTAGTCATCATAGTGCCGATAAATATTATAACTGACAGCGTAAGTGCCACGAACATTATAACTATCTTAAAACTGATACTTTTAAGCATAATCAACTACCAAAATAATAGCCGACACCGCGTTTGGTGAGTATATATGTCGGGGTGCTGGGGTCGTCTTCAATTTTTTCGCGAAGTCTGCGGATTGTAACGTCAACCGTGCGGTCGTCACCCACGTATTCGTAGTCCCACACTTTATTTAAAAGATGCTCTCTTGAAAAAATCTTTCCGCTTTGTGTAGCGAGATATTTAAGCAGTTCAAATTCACGATAGGTAAGGTCTATAACCTCGCCGCGTTTTTTAACCTCGTAACGCTCTGCATTGATTTCCAGTTCGCCAAAACATATGGGCTCGTTAGAGTCAACCACCGCAATGGACGACCTACGAAGATTCGCCTTAACCCTTGCCATAAGTTCGCGCAGGCTGAAAGGTTTTGTGATGTAGTCGTCCGCACCGAGTTCAAGGCCCAACACTTTGTCAACTTCCTCTGCACGTGCGGTAAGCATAATTATAGGTGTAGACATAGTTTCACGCACTTTTTTGCATACGGAAAATCCGTCCTGCTTAGGGAGCATCACGTCTAAAAGTATAAGGTCGGGCTGAGTTGTCAGCGCAAGATTAACCGCCTCGTCACCATCGAAAGCGTTTAATACTTTATATCCGTTTTTAACTAAATTGACTTTTAAAATTTCTGCTATTGGTTTTTCGTCTTCAACTACCAGTATAGTTTTTCTTGCTGTATCCTGCACGATACATTCCTCCTTTAGCATACTAACCTATTTTAAATTCTAACATTAAATATGACAAATGTCAATTTATATATTTGTTAACAATATTTCTTACTTTATCTCCTTGCATATTTTTAAAAAATGCATTATAATGATAAAATATGATTGTTAATAATGGATTGGAGAATATATAAATGCAAATGTGTCAGATATGCGGGCAAAGACCTGCAATAGTTAAGGCTAAAGACGAACAAAGCGGAGAGGAAAAGCTCTACTGCTTTGCCTGCGCTGCCAGCCACAATATACCCATCACACCGCAGAACTGCATTGCACCCCCGCAGTTTGCCATGCCGGCAGACCCTGCGGCTTTTTCCGCCGCTATGCAGGATATGTTAAAATCTATGGGCATAGACGGTGCGGCTATTGAGATTCAAGGGGATTTAAGTAACCTTGATTTAAACGAACTGGTTGAAAAACTTCAGGGCAGTCTGGGCGAAAATCTTCCTGAAATGTTCGGTGATGAACTAGATGGCGAGGACGAAGACGAACTCCCACCCCCCGAAAACGGTGATGCTCCCAAAAAGCGCCCCAGAGGGTTTATATTCGGTATAGACCCGTCTAAAATAGGCATCACTCCCGATATGCAGAGTCCTTTCGGCGGCGAAAGACGCTCGATTTTGGATAAATATGCTGTAAACCTTTCTCAGCAGGCAAAAGAGGGACTTATAGAACCCGTTATAGGCAGAGATGAGGAAATTAAACGCACTATTGAGATATTAAACAGACGTACAAAAAACAACCCTGTTTTAATCGGCTCGCCCGGTGTGGGTAAAACCGCTATTGTAGAAGGTGTTGCCCTTAAAATAGCAAGCCGTGAAGTACCCGAAAAACTGTTTAATGTGCAACTTTATCAGTTAGACCTCACCTCGCTTATAAGCGGAACGCAGTTTCGAGGTCAGTTTGAGGCAAGGATTGAAAAACTTGTTAAAGAATGTGCCGCAAACCCTGATATTGTACTCGTTATGGACGAAATCCACTCACTTGCATCGCTTGGTGCGTCCGAAGGCTCACCAGGTGCAGGTAATATTTTAAAACCCGCACTCTCTCGCGGTGAAATACAGATTATCGGCACAACTACTGCCGACGAGTACCGCCAGCATATTGAAAAAGATGCTGCACTTGAACGCCGTTTCCAGCCAGTTGTGATTGACGAGCCTACACGCGCGCAGACTATAGACATTTTAAAAGGCATTACAACACTTTACAGCGATTTCC
>JAZSBW010000001.1:0-2343 GCA_045602585.1 Clostridia bacterium | reverse complement strand
TTTCGTGTTGCACCGCGGCAGCATTTATGTCTGCACCGAACGGGGTATACTTAGTATCGATTGGATCGCCAAAATAATTGGCAAGCCACACATTTTCATCATCACTGAAATATCCCTTCATCTGCCCGCCGGTCATAATCTTTTGGTATTTTTCCGTTTCATCTGCTTTTTGAATTTCTAAATCCTTATACGCTTTTTCCTCATTATGATATTTTTCCTCAAGGCTGCGGTTGTATATATTGTCCTCTCTCTGCTGTTTCAAAGCATTGTTGGCATAAATATTATTAATAATATCGCTGTTTACACCGTATTCCGTGTTGAACATATCCTGCTTATGACCGATAATGTTTGCAAGTGCATTGAGTTTATTGACATAATCCGTGTTATATCTTCCGTATGCCGCTTCAAACAACTGCGGAATTTTATCACCTAACTGCTGCATATAGTAATTGTTTGCCTGTGCGCCTGCGGTTATTCCGGCGCTGTTTACATATCCGCCGGTGTTTGCCGCATACTCGCCCATCACGTCACGCATTACCCTGTCGCCCTCACGTGTATACATTTCCTTGTATGCCTGATAAACAGGGTCTGACGCGTAGTCATATTCAAAAGGTTCTCTGTTCTGGCTCATATCAAAATACTGCTCGTGAAGCGGTGTAATATCCGTTTTGTATTGTTCATACATCGCTTTCGGGTCCTGTATGCCCATAGATTTACGTGCGTTTTCAATTGCTTTGTCAATTTCGGCAGAATCCACATACGCATATCCGTTCTCAATAAATTCAGGTTTTATATTCTGTCCGTTTATCGATACCATATCGTTATTATAACCGATATTAAAAGGCAGATTTTTGCCTGCGGTATAATCGGAAAATTTAACAATGTTTTTGCCGTTGGCTTTATGCGCCTCGATTGCGGCGGCGGTAATGGATTCAGGATTGCTTACATAACTCACTCCGTTTTCCACCCTGTCGGGTTTCATTAAGTTTTTGCCGTTGTATGTAATAATCCCGTTGTCAAAACCCAGTCTTGATGTATCAACGCCTCTGTCCTCAAGTTCAGAACGCACACCGAAATCGCCGTTGGAAAAATATTTTGATACCGCTCTGTTAATTTCCGTCTGCGGGGCATAACTTTTTCCGTCTGAAACAGTTGACGGTGTCATAAAATATTTGTTGTCGTAAGTAACATTTTTTCCGTCCCAACCGATTTTTGAATTGTCCAGTCCGTACTTTGTAATCATTTCATCACGTATGCCCTTGTTATCAGAATATACCATTTGAACTGCCTCCTTCTTCACCTATCGGAATTGCCACTAAATCCGACTGTGTATTCCCCTGATTACTTAATTGCTGACTCTGCATTTGCTGTTGCATATTCTGCTGTTTAAGTTCCTGCAGAGATTTAACCAACTCTTCTCTGCCTTCAAACTGCATACAGTTAAGTGCAAGAATAGAATAGTCAATCATTTGCGGATTAAAAAATCCTGCCCCCCACAGTTGCATTATAGTCTGATTCTGCTGCTCTTTTGTTATGGGGTTGCTTTTCTGCACCACTAACGATATATCAAATTCAGGCAGCCTGAAATACTGCTCGTTCTGTGCATCTCCCAAAATTACTGCTTTTATGTTTGCATTGTTGTATGTTGTGTATTCGTAATCACCATCGTTGCCGATAATGCGGAAGTGACGTTCTATATCGTAAAACTGTCTTATCAACTCTACGCATATATTAACTATCCGCTTGTACGCATTGTATGACGATGCTATCATATCTCTTGAAAGTTTATCGCCCGATTGCTGCAGTACAGTTATTGCCGATGCGGCAGTTACACCGTTAGATGTTCCGCCCTGCTGGAAATCCCTGTTGCCGATTACCTCTTTCAGTTCGTTTATCTTATCCTTCCGCCAATTGTTTACCGACTCAGGCAAAGCGTCTCCTTTTATCTGCAAAATATTTCTTTCGTCCAGCGAGCCTTCCACGTGGACAAATGGTTTGTTAAGGTCAGCAAATTCATCTTCATTAACACCGCCGTTGTCCTTTATAAAGTAACGTGTTTTTCCGATTATCGCACAGTTATCTGCAATAAGTTCGTCCATTTTGTCTATGTATGCCTGCGGATTTTTTACCACGTCAATTACACCGAATCCTGCAGGACTGTCAATGTTGGGGTACATCACATCAAAAACAAACGGATATAAACCGTGTTCGTATAATCCCTTAGGATATCTTTCGTCACCCTCGGTCTGCTCTAAAATATTTTCACCGCTGAATTTTATCAGGTGTACTGCATTATTCTTTTTGTAATAAGCGTCTACCACTAAAACACTCTCTGAATATTCA